>JANLXV010000356.1:0-5014 GCA_031365305.1 Chitinophagaceae bacterium | reverse complement strand
CAGATGTTTCCACCACCCATTCAAAGTTTTCTTCACCCACACTTGTTCTTTCTGCATCAGGTGCCGGGTTACAAAAATCAATAGCATAAGGAACGCCTTCTTTAAGCGCCAGTTCAACAGTATTAAAATCGTAGCCCAAATATTTATTGATGCGAAGTACAATATCTTCCATTAACGCAAGGCGTTCTTTACCTGGCGAAAAATCTGCTACATACCGCAGGTGATGCGGGTTACGTGGCTCGTAAGGCATGATGCGCACATCTTTACCGCCAATGCAATAACAACGATAGTATTCATCAAACACAATTTCCTCCTGCAGCAACATAACCAATTCACCGGTTTCAGCATGTTTTTTAAAAAGATCTTCAGGGTCAGTTACTTTGTAAACACTCTTCCACCCGCCGCCGGCATGCGGCTTCATATAAGCCGGAAAACCTATATAGTTAAAAATATTTTCCCAATCCAGTGGGTAAACAAGGTTTGAAAATGAATCATTCGTCGTATCAACCGGTAATGCATTGGAAGGCAGTATCACCGTTTTAGGAACGGGCACATTTATCTTAGTGGCCAGACAGTTATTAAAAAACTTTTCGTCGGCACTCCACCAAAAAGGGTTATTAATTACCGCCGTGCCACAAAGAGCGGCGTTTTTTAGAAAGGCCCTGTAAAAAGGCACATCCTGCGAAATGCGATCAATAATAACCGCATAGCCACTGTTTTCGCCCTGCATCACTTTATCAACAGATACTGCTTCTGCAGTTATGTCTTTTACGTTTTTACTGTTAACCCTCTCAATAAAAGCTTCAGGAAAGCTTCTTTCTTTGCCAAACAGTATGCCTATTTTCTTCATAAAATATATTTTAATTGAAAGGGAAAAATTATAGACTCAGGTAACCAAATATAAATTTTTAACCTTCAAAATACCAAATTATGTTGTGAGGAGCAAAAAGCAATTGTGGTGTGCCTGGAAAACCCACAAGTAAATTTTGTTTAATTATTTTTACAGCTTATGGATACGGAGAAGGCGTCGGGTGTTTTGGTTCAGCATTTTATTATAACCTCATCTTTTTTACAAAGAGATGTGCAGGTTGATATGTATTACCCTCCTGGTTATAATGCGGCTGCTGAAGTAAGTTTGCTGCTAATAAATGATGGACAGGATTTGCGTAAAATGATCTTTGAAAATATATTAGAACAACTGTATGCTGTAAATCCGCTTGAACCATTGTTGTGTGTTGGTATTCATTGCGGGCCGGATAGGCGGAATGAATATGGAACTGCTAAAATTTTAGATTATAAGGGTAGAGGTGCCAAATCCCAGGCCTATCAAAATTTTATTTTTGGAGAGTTGATGCCGTTTGTAAGAAATGCGGGTCACCGCACATCTTTTAAAGATAAATCTTTTTGCGGCTTTTCGCTTGGCGGCTTAAGCGCTATTGATATTGTATGGAATCATGCCAGGGAATTTCATAGGGTAGGAGTTTTCAGCGGCTCATTTTGGTGGCGGACTGTAGGCCAGAATGATGCGTTGTTTGATGAAGATATTCACCGCATAATGCATAGCCAGGTGCGACAAGGCACTTATAAACCCTGGCTGAAATTCTTTTTTGAAACCGGTACTCAAGATGAAATAGCAGACAGGAATAACAACGGCGTTATAGATGCCATTGATGATACGGTTAGCCTTATTTATGAACTCGAGTTAAAAGGTTACGACAGGGAGAATGATATTAAGTATGTAGAACTTTCGGATGGCCGGCATGATGTGCCTACATGGGCTAAAGCCTTTCCCGCATTTTTAGTTTGGGGATGGGGGCAAAAAGCATTGATAACAGCAAATACCATCACCAAAGATTAAAATGATGAAATATTTTTATAGCGTTCTGGTAGTTAAACAGATATCTAAGTTGTAAACTGGCCCTGTAATTTTTCAACCAGATGTAAGGGCCCATGTTGTTTAACCAATGCATCCTTGTTGAATACCTTAGAGCTGTTCTTATAAATAACAATCCTGTGACTGTTTAGCTACATAGCATTGCTACTCCTCATTTAACTCTATTGTATCTTTGCAAAATGTTAGATACCATACAAAGTGCCATTGAAGACATTAAAAAAGGGAAGCTCGTTATAGTGGTTGATGATGAAGACCGTGAAAACGAAGGAGATTTTATTACGTCTGCTAAAAACATTACACCAGACATCATCAATTTTATGAGTAAGCATGGCCGTGGACTGATTTGTGCTCCACTTGCTGAAACTATTTGTAATACGCTTGATCTTGACCTGATGGTAAATAAAAATACAGCGCTGCACGGCACACCATTCACTGTGAGCGTTGATCTTTTAGGGCACGGCTGCACAACCGGCATTTCCTCTCACGACCGGGCAAAAACCATTCAGGCCCTTATTGATCCCGAAACAAAGCCTTCAGATCTCGGCAGACCCGGGCACATTTTTCCTTTAAGAGCAAGAAGTGGCGGCGTTTTAAGAAGGGCAGGACACACAGAGGCCACCATTGATCTGGCAAAGCTTGCAGGGCATGGTGAAGCCGGCGCCCTGGTTGAAATTATGAATGAAGATGGTACTATGGCACGCTTGCCGCAGTTAAAAGAAATTGCAAATAAGTTTGATCTTAAACTTATCTCCATACAAAACCTTATAGCTTATCGGTTACAAACTGAAACGCTGATACACGAAGAAGTAAATGTAAAAATGCCCACGAAATACGGCATGTTTGAATTGATTGCTTTTACGCAGGTAAATACCGGTGAAGTTCACATGGCTTTAAAAAAAGGTGCGTGGCAGAAAGATGAACCTGTTTTAGTAAGAGTACACTCCAGTTGCATGACAGGCGATATATTAGGATCACTCCGTTGCGATTGCGGTGACCAGTTGCATACTGCAATGAAAATGGTAGAGAGCGAAGGGAAAGGCATTGTGTTATACATGAACCAGGAAGGCAGAGGCATTGGCCTGTTAAATAAATTAAAGGCTTACAAATTACAGGAAACCGGTCGTGATACTGTTGAAGCAAACCTGGAGCTTGGCTTCGCAATGGATGAAAGAGATTATGGTGTAGGTGCCCAGATATTACGTCACTTAGGCGTAAGTAAAATGCGGCTTATCAGTAACAATCCACGTAAACGTGCAGGGCTGGATGGTTATGGTCTTGAAATAGTAGATACTGTTCCTATTGAAATAGCGGCCAATCAACACAATCAAAAATATTTGGAAACCAAGAGAGATAAATTAGGGCATAATATTATGGCAATACTTACTGAAGGGGCTTCCGGGCTGTAATCAATGAACAGTGAACAATGAGGAACAGAAATGTTTAGTTAACTGATTTCCCTCTGCCAAAAAATTCCGAAAAACTATTAAAGTCTTTCCTGTAAGAAAGCAGAATACCCGTACGGTTTCTCCGGGTGATGCCTGCTATATCACCGCCAATGCCAGCGTCACTTTTATTAAAACCGACAACCCTTAATTTCCCGTCAGGGGTCACGAGATATTCAAAGGATACATCAGGCGTAAATAAAAAATTAGTGTTGGTGTTAGTTGAGGCTTGTGCCAGGTTATAATCAACATTGCCACCTAAATTCAACAATAACCTGTTTTTAAGAAAAGATGTTTTAAAGCCGAAATTTCCCAGGTTTTGTATTTGCTTTTGCGTAATGCCTCTTTCAAAACTGAAATCAGAGGTATTGATGTTGGTATATAAATTTACCTGGTTTGTCTTCAATAATTTTTGCAGCCAGTTGTTTAATGAAGAAGATAAAGTATTGGAAAGAATTTGCCCCAAACTTCGTGTTACAAAGTTGCCTGTGTTGTTGGTGCTGAATAAGCGCTGTTCATCAGACAATAAAAACGTATTAAATAAAAGGAGGGAAGTCACTTGTTTATTCAGCTCATTCTGATCAGCCTGGAAGCGGGTTTTCAAAAACTCGTTGGCAATAGGATCCACCTTTAGAGGATTATCGAAGGTGAACTGGAATTCAAAATCAGGCCTTGGTTCTTTTAGCGTACCTCTTAATTTAAATATGATATCAACATCGCCACGGCTTGAGCCTCTGCCGCTGCTGGTGGGTATTGCGCTCAGGTCAACATTTTTTGCTTTATACAGGGCGTCAATATTAAGATTAGCAAGGTATGGATCACCCTGCCATTCAATAAACCCGCTTTGCAAACTGAAAGGGGTTTTTAAAAATGTTTGAAAATTAAAGGTGTATTCTCCTTCCGTAACATCGTACCTGCCTCGCATTGTGAGGGGATCTCTTGTGCCTACGCTGATGTTTAATTTGCCATTGCCCTGGGCTTTAATAATATCCTGTGTTGTCTCATCCAGTATCACATCAATCTTTGCATACGGATTTGCAATAATATCCATATCAACTTTGATGTTAGTGGATTGCCTGAACGTAAGATCTGAGCGCATCTCTCTGCCAAACTTTATAAATTCCAGGAAATCAATCTTGCCAGATTCAACAGTTTCGCCTGTTGGTAAATAAATATGGCTGCTATCTGTTGGCTGCCCGCTGATCACCATGCGCATATCATTAAGCGGCCCGTTTATAGAAAGCTCAGCATCGCCTATTACATTGCCATAAAACTGGTTGTTATCTTTTGAAGTAGTATTAAGCAAGACAAATTTCCCCAGGCTGCCATTAGGCCGGTCTGTTTTAAAATTCAGCTCATTAAAAAAGAAATTATTAAAAAAATTATGATACAGCTTGCCACTAAATGTCGCTGTATTTTTGAGTGTATCCTTTAACTTAAGCAAGCCAAAATCTATTTCATCTGCATTAAAATTTATTATAGAATTGTCTTCAAGGAAATAACGGCATCTTGTATAATTTACTGTAAGCGTTGTGTTGTTTAAATTAATACTACCGGTTAATTTCGGAGACTTCACTTTGCCAGAAATACTTAATTGGCCGGCTGCATCGCCATCAACGTTACTAAAAATATCGGAGAGATATTTATCTAACAGATGAACCTTGGCTTCGTTTAAATG
>JANLXV010000355.1:0-4082 GCA_031365305.1 Chitinophagaceae bacterium | reverse complement strand
AGCCACCAGCTTGGTAAACATGCGGATGTGGAAAACGAGTTAGCTAAAGGGCGGCTACTGGCCTGGGATGGCTTAACGCTTAACGTTTAGCTACGTATTGACAATACTGTTTGTAAGTATTATTTTTCTGCAAAGCATTCGATAAATGTGGAAATACTTTCTGTTGACCTATTTTAATTTTTCCAAAAAAGAGAGGACAGGTGTTCTTGTTCTTTTAGTATGTATTATTGTTTTGCTTCTGTTGCCCTTTTTGTTTCCTTTATTTAAAGAGAAGAAAACATATAACACCAAAGCTTTTGAAAAAGAAGTGGCGTTATTAAAAAGCCTTGAAACCGCACCGGCAAAAACTTATACAAAAGATTCAACCCAGGGTTATACATCGGATTATGATTTGCCGAAAGACAACAATTATCTTCCCGCCAGGCCAAAAGAAGAATTTTATTTTGATCCAAATACCTTGTCAGAAGAAGGTTGGAAGCGGCTTGGCATAAAGGACAAAACGGTAGCCACTATTAAAAAATATCTGTCTAAAGGCGGCAAATTTTATAAACCGGAAGACCTGAAAAAAATATGGGGCATTGCACCTAAAGATGCGGAAAGATTGCTTCCGTTTGTAAAGATTGAAAGGCCGGAAACCGTACCTTATACATCAAAACCATTTAGTGCCACTGAAAAAAAGCCTTTTGTTGCTAAAGAAATTACAGTTGATATTAATGAAGCGGACACTTCGGCCTTTATTGCTTTACCCGGCATAGGCAGCAAACTTGCCCAACGCATTGTTAACTTCAGAACAAAGCTTGGCGGCTTTTATTCGGTTAACCAGGTGAAGGAAACTTTTGGCTTGCCAGACAGCACATTCCGCAAAATTCAGAAACAATTAATTTATCATAATTCTTCGATTCAAAAGATCAATATCAATACTGCATCTATAGAGGTGTTAAAAGCCCATCCATACATTCGCTATAACCTGGCTAATGCCATCATTCAATATCGCAGCCAGCACGGGCAATTCAATTCAGTAACAGATATAAAGAAAATTGTTTTGGTAAACGATTCCATATACAATAAAGTACAGCCTTATCTTGTTAGTAATGAGTAATACGATCAAAAAACTAACAAGTGTTAGTATAATCTAATTCTGAACTATCTTGCATAATTAATTTTTAATAATGGACTTTGTACAAAGTGATCTTACCTCTCAGATAGGCGAAACAGCCCGTGATTTCGCTGCTCAATACATAAAGCCGCATGTAATGAAATGGGATGAAGCACAGGAATTTCCCATAGATGTTTTTAAGGAAATGGGAAAGCTTGGTTTTATGGGTATTCTTGTTCCGGAAAAATATAACGGCTCGGGCTTAAGCTATTTTGAATATGTTATTATCCTGCAGGAAATATCAAAAGTATGCGGCTCAATCGGCCTTTCGGTTGCAGCGCATAATTCTTTATGCAGCGGGCATATTGCTTTGTTTGGTAATGATGAACAGAAAGAAAAATATCTTACCAAACTGGCTACCGCAGAATATATTGGCGCCTGGGGATTAACAGAGCCAAATACCGGCAGTGATGCAGGCAATATGAAATGTACGGCAGTAAAGGATGGTAAAGATTGGATAGTTAACGGCACCAAAAACTGGATTACACATGGCATAAGCGGCGATGTTGCCGTTGTAATATGCAGAACGGGCGAGCCGCGAACAAAAGATAACTCGACGGCATTTGTTGTTGAAAGAGATACGGCAGGTTTTAAAGGTGGCAAAAAAGAAAACAAGCTTGGTATGCGGGCAAGTGAAACCGCTGAAATGATCTTTACTGACTGCAGGATACCCGATACTAACAGGCTTGGCGGTGTTGGCGAAGGCTTTAAACAGGCAATGAAAGTTTTAGATGGTGGCAGAATTTCAATAGCGGCGCTTTCTCTCGGGATTGCCAAAGGAGCGTACGAAGCCGCATTAAAATATAGCAAAGAACGTTATCAGTTTGATCAACCCATTTCTAACTTCCAGGGCATATCTTTTAAACTGGCCGATATGGCTACAGAAATTCAGGCCGCAGAATTACTCATTTATAAATCTGCAGACTTAAAAAAACGTGGTGAAAATGTTACAAAACTTTCGGCCATGGCAAAATATTATGCAAGTGAAGTAGCTGTAAAAGTGGCTACAGATGCGGTGCAAATATTTGGCGGCTATGGCTACACTAAAGATTTTCCCGTTGAAAAATTTTACCGGGATAGTAAACTGTGCACAATAGGCGAGGGAACCAGCGAAGTGCAGAAAATTGTAATTGCAAGAGAAGAACTTAGATGATGCTCAAGATAATATTTTACCTGTTTTACCGATTATAATTAAACTAAAAACTCACCTTAAACAAAACCTATGTTTCGCACATTATTATTACCATGCCTTTTAGCCATGCTTATTTTTTCATCATCCTGTAAAAAAGAAAAAGAAACAACCCAATCAAAAATTCAGCATAAGTGGACGATAAATTCATATAAAGAAAATGACAAGGTTGGCGGCCAGGATGATGTATCAACCACACCCGGCGAACCGGGTGATTACATAGAGTTCAATGCAGGAAACACAGCGACGTTGAATTCTGAAGGTACCTTGGAAACTTCATCTTATTCTATAACCGCTGAAGATAAATTATTACTCGGCCTGCAAACGTTTGATATCAGGACATTAAATTCAAATACATTAGTACTGTATACGAAAGAAACTGAAGATGCAGATAATTATTATGAATTAACTATAAATCTTAGCCGGTAATTTCTGTAAAATATTAAACAGGCTTGTTGCCGGGTTTTTATGCCCTACATCTTATCAAGAAAGCTGCCGCCTTTTGGTGCAGGCGCTTCTGTGGAACCGGTATCGCCGCTATCTGTTGTAGCAGGCGAATCTTCCTGGTTGGGGAAAAGATTGTCAATGGCGCCTTCAACCATGGGGAATTTTTCTTTTATAAAATCTTTAATGGTATTTAAAATGCCATGAGATTGTTCAGTAGTTAAGCCGTGATTGGCTTTAAGTTTTTCAAAAAGTTCCTGCATAATTTTTATTTTATGTTTTGTAAGATAATGGATTTATTCAGTGTCGTACCTGTCAACACTTTCTATACCCGGTAATTTTTTAAGATGAATAACTAATTCATCCAGTTCATCTTTATCATGAACATACACTTTAATGTTGCCTTCAAATAAGCCATCACGGGCTTCTATAGTAAGTGCATTGATATTAATTTTTAATTCCCCGCTTATCAGGTTGGTGATCTTATTTATCACCCCAACATCATCAAGCCCGATAATTTTAATACCGGTAAGAAAAGATATTTCCTTATTTTTTACCCATTTGGTTTTAACCACACGGTGCCCGTAATTTGAAAGCAGCCTTGTAGCATTCGGGCAATTGGTGCGATGAATTTTAAGGCCTTCGCCTTGTGTGATAAAACCAAAAACATCATCGCCGGGAATAGGCTTGCAACAATTAGCCAGCGTATACATGATCTTATCACTGCTTTCTCCAAAAATGATCAATTCAGCATCTTTTTTATTGGATGATTTTGAGGTAAAATCTATTTCAGTCTTTTCTTCAACAACAGGCTTTACGGGCTTTGGTGCAAAAATTCTATCGCCGGAAACTGTAAATTCCTTCAGCTCTTTAAGATCAATTTTCTTAATGGATATATCATACAACAAATCAAGCTGCGAGGCAGTTTTATAATACATGCTGATCTCTTCCAGGTTCGCCTGGCTATAGGCAACATTAAAGCCATCCAGTTTTCTTTCAAGAATGTATTTACCTTCTTCAGCAATGGTTCTTTTTTCTTCTTTTAGTGAATCTTTTATTTTGGTTTTGGCCTTGGTGGTTACCACAAACTTTAGCCATTCCCGGTTGGGTTTTTGTTTTGATGAGGTAATGATCTCAATCTGATCGCCACTTTTCAATTGATGACCAATGGGCACCAGTTTATGATTAACTTTTGCACCAATGCATTTTATGCCGACTGCACTATGTACCGCAAAAGCAAAATCCAGCGCAGAAGCGCCAATCGGCAACATTTTTACATCGCCTTTAGGCGTG
>JANLXV010000311.1:0-7684 GCA_031365305.1 Chitinophagaceae bacterium | reverse complement strand
CATCACATTGCAGTTGGTTTACTTCTACTAACCGCCCATCTCCGGCAATAACATCTCCCGCCTCTAATATAATTACATCTCCCAGGGTTAATTTTTCGGAAGGTATTTCCTGTGTGTTGCCATCCCTTATTACTTTACACACTATCACATCCATTTCTCTTAAAGCCTTCATAGAACTGCGGGCCTGCAACTCCATAAAAAAACCAATGATTGCATTGATTAAAATAACCACTCCAATAGCACCCGCTTCAACATAATTTTTAAAATACAGTGTTACTAAAATAGCCGCAAACAACAAATAAACAATAGGGCTTTTAAACTGCAACAGCATCATCATCCAGACGCTCTTTTGTTTTTGTGCTTCGTAAACGTTAGCGCCGAATTGCTTGGTGCGATTTTCTGCTTCAGATTGAGTGATGCCTTTTTCGCCATTGGTTTGAAATGCTTGTACAATTTCGTTTACAGAGAAAGTATGGGGGTTTGAAAAAGGGAATGTTATTTTCATTGATAAACCTCTGTTTTAAGCGGTTTTTGACGTTGCCATTTGTGTAGGCATTTTCCCCTTTTGGTGATATAAACAAAACTCACGCCGTATATGCTCTCCAAAGGAGAAAGGCTTAAAACAAATCAGGTTTTATTAAAAACCAATAAAGGCACCTTGGCATTAAAAGAATACTCAGCAGATTTACTTGAAAGGAATATTTTATCGAACAAGCTCCTGTTTTGCTCAGTGAACATTATCATCATAGAAGGCTTCTTCTTTTTTATGGCTGTTTCAATATCAGTAATTATAGATTCGTTAGGGTTTCTGTTAATAACATTAAAGTTGATGGGATAGGCAGCAATTTTTTTAACAGCCGTTTCAATGGCTTCTAAACTGTCGCTATTTTCTAATACTGATTTAAGATGCATCAGATCTACTGTTGCTTTTAATGGTTTTGCAAATGCCACCACTTTGATAATTTCCTTTTTAAAGTGTGCCAGGTCAGAAGCATATAAGATGCTGGTAATGGCTTTTGTTTTGTATTTATAGGGTACAGCAATCACAGGGATGGTGGAATGATTGATAAGGTTTCCAGTATTGGTGCCCAAAATTCTTTCCACTTTGCCGGCGCCTCTTGTACTCATACAAATGAAATCAAACTTGGTTTCTTCGGCATATTCCATGATGCAGCTTTGAGGAAAAACAGATTGTTTAATAACACATTTTATTTTAGGTGCTTTTGTATGCAGGCGTTTGTAAACTTTTTCAACAAACAAATCCAGCTTTTGCTGAATTATTTTTGTTTGCTCTTTTTCATGTGCTTCTATTCTTGTAAAGTTCCATGCAGTAGGTGTTAATATATGGAAAGCATGAAAAAAAGTAAGACTGCATTTATTTTGAGCCGCCAGTTGTATGGCAAAGAATAAACCTGCTTTAGATTTCTCAGAAAAATCTGTAGTGACAAGACTCTTTTTCATAATGATTTTTTTATTTTTTAGTGACATTTATCAATTACTATTTTCTTGCTTGCTGCGGGGTTCATCAGGAGGATGCTTTAAATAGAATGGTATTTTGGAAAGCGCAGCATCCATCATTCGCTGATAAAACCTTCGCCAATCATTTTCCTGTACACCACTTTAGCTATTTCACCTGTCATTTTTTTAATGCCTTTTGGGTCAATGGTCTTTGTTAAACCAGACCAGATGATTTTATTTTCTTTTATGGAATAAACATTTGTTTCTACTATATAAGTTTTGGTGGTAGAATAATAGCCGGGGGTGTAAAAATTTTGCCGGTTTCTAAAATAATATTCACTAAAGTTCCGGTTGTAATTAGGGTACAAAGAAAAATTGCCTTTTGTATATATTTCCTCTTTGTCAACGTCCACCAGCCGCATGGTAACGGCACCATCGAAACCGTCATCCCGGATTTTATTTCTTATAGCTCCTTCATCTTTCTCATTGAAACTTTCATTGAGATAGTTGTAGAACACAAGGCCTTTTCCGTTAAGATAGGCAACCATTTGGTCTTCAGCTTTTCGCCTGCTGGTTTCATTATCCAACAAGGCCACGATCAATACTTTATTAAGTTTATTAATTGTGATCTCCTTATCTGGTTCACGCCAGCTACTGGTGATTTTTGTAGAGCCACAAGATGCAAAAGTTGCCAGGAAAATGACTGCTAAAATGATGTTGTACTTTTTCATTTATTAACTTGATAATGAATTGTTTTCATGAGTACAAAGATGATTTTTTTGCCTTGAGCTGGTGTTACACAATTACCTGAAGGTGTTACATAATTTACGGTTGCAATGCGACAGATGATTTTACCCGTTCCATTTCCATTGCTGTATCTCCGGCATATCTTCTCCATAATGTTCTACGTAGGCTTTATGATCCAGCAACTTATTTCTAACATATTGCTTTACATAAGCAGCAGTGGAACCAAGATGTGGCAGCCGGTCTATTACATCGTTCACCAAATGAAAACGATCCAGATCATTCAACACCACCATGTCAAAAGGCGTTGTTGTAGTGCCTTCTCCTTTGTAGCCACGCACATGCAGGTTCCTGTGATTGGAGCGGCGATAGGTCAACCGATGGATCAGCGAAGGATAGCCATGGAAAGCAAAAATGATTGGCTTGTCTTTAGTGAAGAGCAAATCAAAATCTTTATCATTTAATCCATGCGGATGCTCAGTTTGTGGTTGCAAAGTCATTAAATCAACCACGTTAACCACCCGGACTTTTACCTGCGGCAAATGTTCTCTTAACAATTGCACAGCGGCGATGGTTTCAAATGTGGGCACATCACCGGCGCAAGCCATCACTACATCCGGTTCGGCTCCCTTATCATTACTCGCCCACTCCCAAATGCCAAGGCCGGCCGTGCAATGCTTTACGGCATCATCCATATTCAGCCATTGCATTTCCGGTTGCTTACCGGCAACAATCACATTGATGTAATTGCGGCTTCGCAGGCAATGATCCGTTACCGATAAAAGACTGTTTGCATCGGGTGGCAAATAGATGCGAACAACATCGGATTTTTTGTTTGCAACAAGATCAAGAAACCCCGGATCCTGGTGACTATCGCCGTTATGATCTTGTCGCCACACATGCGAAGTCAGTAAATAATTAAGCGAAGCAATGGGCCGCCGCCACGAAATATGATGGCACACTTTCAACCACTTTGCATGTTGGTTAAACATGGAATCAACGATGTGAATAAAGGCTTCATAACAGGAAAATACTCCATGCCTGCCCGTGAGTAAATAACCTTCAAGCCAACCCTGGCAAAGCTGTTCGCTCAACACTTCCATCACTCTGCCATCAGGTGAAATGTGGTCATCGGTTTTGTAGATTTCTGCGACAGACATGCGGTCTGTTATCTCAAATAATTTTGATAACCGATTGGATGCAGTTTCATCGGGACCGAATATTCTAAAGTTTCTTTTTTCCCAGTTCAGTTGCATCACATCCCGCAGAAAGCCACCCATGACCGCCGTTGCTTCAGCGGTTTTTGTGCCCGGCTTTTCTACATCAACAGCATAAGTTTTGAAGTCGGGCATTTTAAGATTGCGTAGTAAGAGTCCGCCATTTGCATGCGGGTTTGCACCCATTCTTTTATTGCCTGTTGGTGCCAGGTCAGCAAGCTCCTGTATCAACTTTCCATGCGCATCAAACAAGGCTTCGGGGCGATAGGTTTTCATCCAGCTTTCAAGTATGGCAATGTGTTCGGGCTTGGTTGCTAACTCTGCAAGCGGCACCTGGTGCGACCGCCACGTTCCTTCCACTTGCACGCCATCAACTTTCTCGGGACCAGTCCAACCTTTTGGTGTACGAAAGACAATCATCGGCCATTGTGGCCGCTCTGTAAATCCGTTCGTTCTTGCTTCGTGCTGAATGCTTTTTATCTCACCAATAATTGTATCCAAAGCCGTTGCTAATTGCTGATGCACATCTTCGGGTTCGTGGCCGCCAACGAAATAAGGTTTGTAGCCGTAACCAATAAAAAGCTGCTCCAATTCCTGTTCGGGAATGCGGGCCAAAATAGTTGGATTAGCAATTTTATAACCATTCAAATGTAGAATGGGAAGAACAGCTCCGTCATGCACTGGATTTAAAAATTTATTGGAATGCCAGCTTGTTGCAAGGGCTCCGGTTTCAGCTTCGCCATCACCAATTACACAGGCCGCAATGAGGTCTGGATTGTCGAATACGGCACCGTAAGCATGCACTAATGAGTAACCCAACTCGCCGCCTTCGTTAATGGAACCAGGCGTTTCCGGCGCTACGTGACTGGGTATGCCACCGGGAAAAGAAAACTGTTTAAATAGCTTTTGTATGCCCGCTTCATCTTCGGTTATATCGGGATACATTTCTGTATACGTGCCTTCCAAATAGGTATTGGCAACAATGCCCGGACCACCATGTCCCGGACCTGTTACATAGATCATATTGAGATCGTATTGTTTGATGATTCTATTGAGATGAACATAGATAAAATTCAATCCGGGTGTAGTGCCCCAATGGCCCAACAATCGTGGTTTGACGTGTTCAAGCGTAAGTAGTTTTTTTAGCAGCGGGTTATCATACAAATAAATTTGCCCCACAGATAAATAGTTGGCGGCACGCCAATAGGCATTCAGCTTTTGAAGTAAGTCCGGCGATAAGGCTTCTTCTTTTATATTGATCGTTTCCACTTCCATGATATTTAATTTTTCAAGAAAAATTTTTTTAAAATACAGTCTTTAACCGAGGCTTTTTTGCTACTATTAAGCTGCTCTTGCGTCGCACTCTTGTATGCTTTGTATGTCTATTCAGCAAGAGGCAAAATGCCGCACTGTTAGTTTATTACGTGTTGTGTTTATAAAAATTCATTCGGGGTGCGTTCGCAATTTTGCAATCATTTCATTTGTTTCTGCAACAGCGGAAATGCCATAACCATTTACCAACAAACCTTTGGCATTATGCTTAGAAGAGGAAATGGCATAAAGTATTGATTGGTCGTCAGGATTAGAAGCCCCTTCAAAACGATACACTTTATCAATTGTAAAATCATCAGGCGATAAGGCTGTCCGTATTTCTTTGCATACCAAACATTCGTTGCCGATGTTGAAATCAACGGTGTATCCTTCGCTTTTTAAACCCTTAATGGTTTCGGATAGAGTGCCATAACTTTCTTTCATGTTTTTGAGTTTACTTCAAGGTGTTCTAACAAGGCAAGAACCTGCCGTGCAATCATAAGTTCTTCGTTCGTCTTAATGACATACACGACGACGTTGCTTTCGCCGAAAGAAATTATGTGCTCGTTATTTCCGTTTTTTATTTCATCCAATTCAATTCCTAAAAATTGCAGGCCGCCGCATATTTTGCTGCGCACTTCAGCAGCATGTTCACCTATTCCTCCTGAAAAGATTACTGTGTCAAGCCCACCCAATGTCGCTGCGTAAGCGCCTATCCATTTTTTAGTTTGATAACAGAAGAAATCAACCGCTTCCGAAGCACGAACATCAGTCGCTTTGGCTTTTAATAATTCCTGCATGTCGCCGGTTGTTTCTGAAATGCCAAGTAAGCCAGATTGATCATTGACCAATTCATTAAACGCTTGTGGAGTAAGGTTTTCAGTTTGCATTAAATAAGATGCGACGCCAGGGTCAAGGTCGCCGCTCCGTGTACTCATGGGCAAGCCCGAAGCCGGTGTAAAACCCATACTTGTATCTATGCTTTTACCATCCTTCACCGCAGCTATGCTGGCGCCGTTTCCTAAATGTGCCATGATGATTTTACCCTTAGCTGCTTTACTTCCTGCGATGCGTTCCAGTTCTTCTAAAAGATAGCCGTACGATAGACCGTGAAAACCGTAACGCTGAATACCTATTGCATTGTACTTACGTGGGATGGCTAATAGTTTTGCCACGGCAGGCATGGCCGCATGAAACGATGTGTCAAAGCAGGCCACTTGTGGTAGCTTCGGATAATGTTTAGCAAACACTTCAATCAACCAAATTTCTCCCGGTAAGTGTTCAGGGTCATAGGCGATGAACTTTTTTAGTTCCTGAAGCAAATGCGGTGTTATAAGCTCCGGCACTATATGGTTCATACCGTGAACAATACGATGACCGATAGCGTGAACAAATTGGAAGTCAATTTTTTTTTGAAGCCAGTCAAGTAAGAAGTTTGCCGCAGCATCATAACCGGAAGCGTCAATTGGCAGGCTGGTTTCAGGATCGGAACCGTTTTCGGAATAATTGAATTTTATTGTAGCCGAGCCAATGCCTTTTATCTCACCCTTTAATTGCAGTGAGGGCATTTTTTCGCTTTTGTACATAGCGAACTTAATACTTGAGGAGCCACCGTTAATGGTGAGTATAGATGATTGATTGGGTTTCATAATTGGTTAGAAACGGCCTTTAAACTTTTACAAACCAGTCGACCGGCCGCCGGAGTGAAACCGGTGCCGGGTAAGCATCTACATATCCTATCCTTAATTCTTTTCGAGATGCTATAATTTTCTGCCTGCTTTCGGTTGTTATACATGTCTCTAACATTAATCTTGCCATTATGTAACCCAGCGTTAATTCGGCTTCTTGGATAAAGTTAACGTTATGCTCTTCCAATGCATCACAACAGCCGCCGGTGCAGTGTTAGTAAATAATTTGGTGCAGGTGATTATCGCCAAGAAACTAACTGAACGCCATTTGCATTTTATGCCAATATTCATCATCCTCAAATACTTCGTAGAATTTATTTAAAGCAAGAATAGTATAAGCTATATTAATGGGCTGTTCACCACCACTTGCTCCGTCACACCAATCTGGGCGGCTTTTAATAGAGGCTCCCACTTAATGGCATCCTGCACGTCTGTTTGCAATTCCTGGTTACTTTTCATTTTTTTTTCGTTTTTTGTTAATGAACTTCCACAGTACAAAGGCCTGTCCTTAGCAACAGGCGTTGTTACACAATTGCCGATATGGGTTACATCATTTACTGACTCAGGTCGGCCTAATTAATAGTAATAGTAGTGGGCTATACTTACACTTCGTAACTCTTCTGAAATCACTGGGGTAGATTAAGCTTCTTATCATTGAAAACAAAAAGATTTTCAGATGGAGCAACCCCAAAAGATAATTTATAATCCACTCCGAATTTCTGCAAAATTAATCGTCATAACCACTTTTTATCACAGTAGAAATCATTTTGAACTGTTGATTGGCATTAATACAATGCCTGGTATGGGCCGGAACAACAATGCCCTCGCCTAAAACCAATTCAAACTTTTTATCATCAATCACTACCTGGGCACTGCCGTCAATAATTTGAATGAATGTATCAAAAGGAGATGTTTTTTCAGCCAGTTCCTCACCGGCGTCGAACGAGAACACTGTTACATTACCAGTTGTTTTTTTTATAATAGTGCGGCTCACCACTGAATTTGGAATGTATTCTATGATTTCAACAATTATATGTGCCTTTAATTTTTGTAATTCTTTTGTGTCTTCGCCAGAGCTAAAATTATTTTTTTTCATCATCTTTGTTTCATTACAAAGGTGAACTATTCTAAACCACTGATCCTTACACAACTTTGGTACAGGCTTACATAATTTACTGCTAATACAGTGAAGGCACTACGCCAACCTGATTATAAATTTTCGTGACCAATGAGCCGCTTGTGCTTCATATTTTTGAAGAACGATGG
>JANLXV010000255.1:0-5193 GCA_031365305.1 Chitinophagaceae bacterium | reverse complement strand
ATGAGCCGTGGCCCTATAACAGCAGCCATCCTGGAAAAGGAAAATGCCGTTGAAGATTTCAGAAAATTAATCGGCGCTACCAATCCTGCCAATGCAGAAGAAGGGACCATCCGTAAACTTTATGCAGCTTCTGTTGGCGAGAATGCTGTTCATGGCAGCGATAGTGATGAAAATGCCGCTATTGAAGGTGATTTCTTTTTTAGTAAACTTGAACAGTTTTAGCGTTCTGCTTATCATCAAACAATATTTATTACTGTAACAATGATGGTAAATAAATCAATTTGATTTGATCGATTGATTTTTTACTTTCATGTTTATACAAGCAGGTGTAATTAAATTTAAGCTTATGTGGAACAGTTTATACGACAAAAAACATGTGCTGACGTTAGTAGAGAGGATTGAAAAACTTACGCCGGCTACCAGAGCTTTATGGGGTAAGATGACGGTAGGCCAAATGCTTGCACATAGTCAAAAGCCACTGCTGGTAGCTCTCGGCAAACATCATATTAAAAGAGGATTAATGGCTATGGCGTTTGGCAAGATCGTAAAGAAAAAATTATCGTCGCCTGAGCCATTTAAACATAACCTGCCTACCGATAAAAGTTTTATTATAAAAGGCAACATAAATTTTGAAGAAGAAAAAGAGAAACTAAAAGAGTGTTTAATAGCATTCAGTGAACTCGGGCAGTCTGGCAAATTACCACCGTCGCATCCCTTTTTCGGAAAACTCTCTACAAACGAATGGGATGTGTTACAGTACAAACATCTTGATCATCATCTCAGGCAATTCGGTGCCTGATAAAATTCGCATCATTCATCCATTACAGGCGTAACAGTAAAGCCTTTCTTTCTGAACAAATGTATTAACCCTTTTTCACCAATCAAATGGCCTGCACCAACTGCAACAAATACAGGTTTCGCCGTCATTATGCTGTCTAACTTATCTGCCCAGGCAATGTTTCTTTTTTTAAGTAAAATATCATCAAACTTATCTGCACTAAAGCCACTGCTGTCAACCATGCTTTCCATTAGGTCTAAGCGATGAGAAGTATAAGCGTTTACCATTTTATCAAATTCAGCCTTGTATTTGCCGGCGCTGTCAATATTTTTTAATAATTCTTTAGCCTGCCATTCATAAGGAATGCTATCAAAAATTGATGCCTGGAACTGAACCGTTTCCAAACCTGTTACTGGTGTGTTATTCGCCTTTGCAATCTTAGATAATTCCTGGTCAACACCGGAAACACTTTCACAGGAAAGCATTTTAGGATATAATAAAGCCGCCAGAAAATAAGGCTTTATCTTTTGAAACATAGCAAGCGGTGTTTTTAATGTATCATTAAAGTAATCCTCCACTCTTTTAAATTGAGCCTCTGTGTAAAAGTCTTTAAGCTTTTTGCCGTCTTTCATATTCATAAACATAATACCCGCAAGCATTGCGCCGGGGTCATCAAGATCAAGTTCCATATATATTTCCTTTGCAGAAGCCATAGCAGCATTGGTTTGTGCCCCAAAATGAATATCATCTTTGCAAAGCAAATGAAAGGTACCGTAGAGGTAGCTGGGCTGTGTATTCTTTCCCGAAATTTTCCAAAGCAAAGTGTTGTTGTTGATGTTGCCAGGTTGGACAGATGTTTGGCTTCGGACTACAGTAACTATAAAGCCAAAGCAAAAAGAAAGTAAAAAATATTTTTTCATAGTTAGTTATTAATAATAGCATGATCATTTACTACGGCCTCTTCGCCATACATCTGCTCTTTATATTTTAAGGATGGTGAAGGAATAAATTTCCCGAGACCCAGGCTATCCCATTTTGCATCAACGCTTTTAATGGTTGCATCATCTGCAACAATAATGTTTGGCCAGTCTCTTTGAAAATTATCATTCTGCAATGATTTTCGTGTACCATCAAGACCAAGACAGGCAAAGGTTTTAGCTTTGTTGTTTGATGATGGCCTTTGTACTAAAATGTTATCACGTTTCGGATCTATGTTATTACAAAAGCGCCATAAGGCAACAGACAGATCATTGGCGTCAACAGTATGTTCAACATACAAAATCATCTTTATAGCCTCCATATCAGGTACATCACAAATGGCCCTATGCAATTTCCTGATGTGATCTTTTTTATTCTTTTCAACAGAGATGATCAGTATAGGAATATTTTTCTGCAGGAGATTGAGGTTAACAGATTTTATTTCAGGAAACAAAGATTCTAATTGCAATGACCATTGACTATTGACCAATGACCACTGACTATTCTCTTCTTGCTCTTCCTCAAACTTGTAAGTGCCATCAATACACATCTTGCCGCCAAAGCCAAGCTTAGAGCAGCTATGATCCAGCACATCCATTGGCCCCGATGAAAAATATACATCTGTAGCCGGATTTAAATTTTTAAAAACATCCACGGCTAACTTTTCATAATCGTCTATATCAAACAAACTTTTTGTACCCGGTGCAAATGCAGTAAGCACTAATATTTTATTGAACATCATTTGCCCGGCGCCCCACATGGCATTCATTACTTTTTGCCCCTGCCCTGCATATTCTTTTTTTATTTGTGTGATCACGAGGTTATGAAACACTCCTTCAACCGGCATATTCATATCCATGATCTCAGGCACCATGGTCATCTTAATGGGCGCTAAAAAGATACGTTCAGTGGATTTGCCCAACCAGGCATCTTCCTGCGGTGGAATACCAACAATGGTCGCCGGATAAACAGGATTTTTTTTATGTGTAATAGCCGTGATGTGAAAACGCGGATACCAGTCCGGTAATGAATAATAACCTGTATGATCGCCAAAAGGTCCCTCCCAAATCAACTCATCATTGGGGTCAACATAACCTTCAATAATAAAGTCAGCATCTGCGGGCACTTCTATTTCCGGTTGGGTTATACATTTTACAAGCTCAACTTTTTTCTTTCTTAAAAAACCGGCAAGCATGTATTCATCAACATTTTCAGGCAAGGGCGCTGTGGCAGAATAGGCATACACAGGGTCACCGCCTAAGGCAACGGCAACAGGCATGCGCTTATTTAATTTTTTGTATTCATTAAAATGTTTTGCAGACACTTTATGTTTATGCCAATGCATACCGGTAAGTGTTGGCCCAAACACCTGCATCCTGTACATACCAACATTTCTTGTATTGGTGTTAGGATCTTTAGTATGGATAATGGGTAAAGTAACGAAGGGGCCACCATCTTTTGGCCAGCAGGTGATCACCGGCAATTTGGTAATGTCTGGCTGCGACATAACTATCCCCTGGCAGGCACCCCGGCCTTTAATAACCTTTGGCATCCAGCTTGCAAACTGGCCAAGCTTTGGTAACAATTTTAATTTGTCAATAATATTTTCTTTGGGAGAAGATAACAAATGAAAGAGGTCTTCAATTTGTTTGGCAACATCATTTAAATGCTGTACGCCTAATGCCATACACATTCTTTTTTCGCTGCCATAAGCATTCATCAACACCGGGAATTGATAACCTGTATTTGTAAAGAGCAAAGCCTTTCCGCCATTACCACTTTTGCTGATGCGGTCAGTGATCTCAGCAATCTCAAGTTTAGGGTCAACGTATTGGCTTATCTCAACTAATTCTCCGCACGACTTTAATGCCTGTATAAATTCCTGCTGGTTGCTGTAAGCCATTACACAATTTTATTTACAAAGATAAACCAGCAGTAAAGGGAAAGGTTCAATAATAAATTAATAAACCCTGGTAGGGCAACCCATTTTCGAATGACCGCCTTTATGGCTTTTACCCATCTTACTTTCGCCATCACCCGGCGCAATTCTGAAGGATAAATTTAATCCTGAAAAATAGTACCAGTCTTTAGCATTTGCTCCACCACGCTGTGCGCCGCCTGCAGGATATGCAGCGCCATTTTTTAATTCACCACTTCTAAAAGCCAGTTCAACAGCCTTGGCCCCACGGTTGGCAAGCAATGTATTTTGGTCAACATAATTAGTGCTTACATCATCTAAATAATCAGTAAAAGTTTTCCTGATACCTATTTCAAAACCTACTCTAACATTATTACTCAAGGCAAACTTTAAACCTGCACCAAACGGCAACGCAAATTGTGTAAGCTTATAATTGTTAACACCGGCCACAAAGCCCTGCCCTTCTGTACTTAAAGGCTTTAGAAAATATTTTGTACCAAGACTGTCTTTAGTGAAAGGATTAAAATGATATACAGCTATACCGCCAAAAATATAAGGCGATACTGAATATTGATAAAGGTTCCTGAAGTAATATTCCCCCATCAGGTTAATCTCTGAAATTTTGGAAGTAAAATTTAAATTCCGTTTAAGGTTACGATTGTTCAATTTATCATCGGCAGTTATTTTTCCAATTGTAAAACTGCTTCTTAATAAAAGCTGCTCAGTCAGTTCATAAGAAACACCAAGGCCACCGGCAAGTCTGGCCTGGCTAAATGTGAACCTGCTTTGCTGCATATCTCCCTGGTAATTTGAAATACCTAAAAAGGTGTTAACATGAACTTTCTGGGCAACAGCCATTAGGCTTACTGCACTAAAAGCAACAATAAAAAACAAACGTTTCATGAGAAGGATTTATGTTGAATGCTATATAATTTGTGTCAGATTAAAACAAAGATATTGTTAACTCTGCTAAAGCAATGCCAAAATGAAGTGGTGGGATAAGGTAAAAGGAAAAATTAAAAATTAAAAAATTTAAGCATATACAGAATTGCGATTTTGCAGTTTTATTTTTTCATTTTGACTTTTGCATTTTTACTTCATGCTTTTTACTTTATTACTATCTTCATTTGCCATAAATTTTAAGCCTGCTATGTTGTTGTTAGGAATTGATGTTGGTACTTCTTCTATAAAAGTTTCTGTGGTAGATGCTATCTCAAAGCAATGCCTCGCTTCAGTCAATTATCCTGAAACCGAAGTGCCGGTGAATGCGCCGCAGACCGGCTGGGCAGAGCAATCTCCTGACCTGTGGTGGGAGCATGTACAACAGGCTATCTTAAAATGTAATGCCAAAAAGTTATATGATTCTAAAGCCATCAAAGCCATAGGTATCGCTTACCAAATGCATGGTCTTGTAGTAATTGATAAAGACAAAAAAGTTCTTCGCCCTTCAATTATCTGGTGCGATAGCCGTGCTGTGGTAATTGGCGATAAAGCCTTTGATACCATAGGGCATAAAAAG
>JANLXV010000282.1:0-2530 GCA_031365305.1 Chitinophagaceae bacterium | reverse complement strand
GGGAATTTAACCTGAAAACCGGAAACCTGCCCGCTGCAAAAGCATATTTTATTAAGACAAGAGAACTCGCAGAAATTGCAGGCGATGGGCGTACTGTGGGGTATGTTCATGGTCTCATTGGAAATGTATACAGGCAGATGGGAAAATACAATGAAGCCCTGGAGCAATACCTGCTGGCTATTGAACACTCAGACCAGGATATTCGTTCTGCCCGTGTATTGGAAATATATGCACAGATGGGTTTTGTACATACCATGCTGGGCAAATACAAAATGGCAAAAGCGGCTTTTCTCGAAGTTGGCAATCCATACAACCCACCCGGAACCGCCCTTTTAAGAAAAACTTATTTTGAAGGCCTATATAAACTAGACAGTGCTACCGGCAATTGGAAAGATGCATATAAACACTATAACTTGTTTGTGGCATTAAAGGATAGCAACTTTAATAAGGAAACCTTAAGAACTCTTGTAGCGTCTCAAACACAATATGAAGCAGATAAAAAAGAGGCTATATTAAAAACTGCCCAGGAAAAAAAAGACCTCGTAATACAAGGGGAAACCAGGCGACAGCGCTACATACGCAATGCTGCATTTACTGGGCTTGGGCTGGTATTGCTTTTTATGTTATTTGTTTATAAACAACGTAACCGTATAGCACGGGAAAAGAAAAAGAGTGATTCCCTGGTGCAGGAGAAAGAGTTGCTCCTCCGGGAAATTCATCACCGGGTAAAAAATAACCTGGAAGTGGTGAGTAGTTTACTGGCACTGCAATCAGCACAGATAAGTGACCTTGACACAAAGGAAGCCATGCTGGAAAGCCAGAACCGGGTGCAATCTATTGGTATTGTGCACCAGAAATTATACCAGGGCACTAACCTCGGCGCCATAGAAATGAAAGACTATTTTATGAATCTAAGCGAAAGCATTTTAGATTCATTTGGGGCTGAGGGCAGGATAAATGTGCTGTGCAAAATGGAACCCATTAAAGTTGACATTGATACCGCCGTGCCACTTGGATTAATTGTAAATGAACTATTGACAAACAGTTTTAAATATGCGTACCCCAACGGGCAAAAAGGAAATGTTATCATAAAATTACAGAGGCTGGTTCCAGGGAAATTAAATCTTGAATTTACGGATGATGGCGTGGGCAAATCAGGAGTTACACAAGGCACAGGGTTTGGCTCACAACTAATATCGTTGCTGACACAACAACTGGATGGTACAATGAGAGAAGATACCGCAAAGGGAACCAGTATATTTTTTGAATTTAAAGAAGTGGCAAGGCGCATAAAATAGTGTAAAACTTGTTACCAGTTAATTCTTTCGGAGGTATCATTATCCAACAAACTTTCTGCTTGCTTCTCTATAATTGCTACAATATTTTTTTTGGCCGCAAAAACTTTTACTTTACCATTTTTTGCTTTTTTTATTTTCCCCGATAAATAAAACCACCCTTTGGGACAGTTTTCAGGGGTGTTCGTCCTCAGCCACGCTACGCTATTCTATTTCTTTACTACGTTAGCGTGAAGATTTAAAAAAGGATTCGGTGATTTTACTCCTTTATAAAACAGCCATCCACCATCCCAGCCAAACCATCTCTGTTTTAATATTTGCGCACCTGACGGGATAAACGAGACAGTCAAAACCTTTTGCGGAAGTGCAGGCAAATTGACTTGACTAATATCGTTACATTTTTTACACACGCGAAAGCAAAGCTTGGTTTTCTGCCTATCAAAAAATTTTTAAGCATACCCTGATCACTTAATTTATATAGAACTTAAAACTTAAAACGCTTGAAACCGTTATTACTCTTACTCCCGCTACTAATGTTTCTATTGCGTAGTGAAGCACAAAATGCCGTTCCGCCACGAGCCTTGCAGATAAATGAAGCAAAAAAATCTGCCATAGTTAAACGCCACCTCTCGTACAACATCATTCACAGTGAGCAAAATACGTTTGGCTACGAAATACTGGATGAAAACCACCCGCTTACTAAAAAAATCCTCCAATACCTGTACTGTAAATAACCACAGAGGTTGCGCACCAAATGGGTGTGCATCGGGCCTGGTTAAACCAACCCTGGAAAAAAATAAATGCGGGTAAAGTCAATTTTTAAATGACGAATAAGCACTAATAAAATAAAATCAAACAAATGAAAACGTTTTTTACTTCTCTTCTTATTTGTGCCGGCCTTATAGCGGCCGCACAGTGCCCCCCAAATTATAATTTAAGTGCGACTGCGCCGAGTAGGAATAGCACAACCGGTACATGGACCGTTCCGGCGGGCGGCCCTTACAAAATAAAAATAACAGCCAACGGTGCAAAGGGCGGTATTAGTTTCGGGGCTTTAGGCGGAAATGGTGCCACCATGCAAGGCGAGTTTACAGTAGCTTCGGGCCAAACACTCAATATAGTAGCTGGAGCTCCGGGCGCCGATCATAATGGTATCGGAGCTGCAGGCGGAGGCGGAGGCACAGGAGTTCGTATAGGTAGTGAAATCTTGATTGTTGCTGGCGGTGGCGGTGGCG
>JANLXV010000262.1:0-2075 GCA_031365305.1 Chitinophagaceae bacterium | reverse complement strand
AAGCCGGTATAGGTTTGCCGGCCCGTATTTAATTCGCCCTGCACTCTTAAAGTAGTATTGTCGGCAACAGCATTTTCGCCTTGTGATAAATTAACAGCTCTTGAGCCTCTTACAAAAATGAGATAACCTGGTTGTGCAGCTATTCTTGAAGCTGATGCATCGTTAGTTACAGAAACACCTGACCACGTTTTTGTTAATGAATTAAAGGTTTTCATTGAAGAACGGCCAGTGATAGTTTGATCGAAACCAGCGGCAACACTGCCACCTGAAATATGTGTACCATAGCCGGATGTAGGGTTTTGTGGCAAAGACGATGTGGTAGCATTTTCCTGCCATGCTTCATTGATAGTAATAAGACTGCTGCTTTTAATTGGCGCCGTCAGCAATCGCCATGCCCGGTGCGCATTAATAAATCTTTCAACAATTACATTACCGCTAATATTGTTAAGGGCATTGCCCGCAACATCAGTTGTTATAGGCGCAACACTGGCCGTGGCTGCTGCTGTAGACTTTAATATTAAATGATCATTAGTAGATAAGGTATGGTTTATGCCACTAAAGCTCAACACTCCTGTAACCGTGTCTTCTGCCAACATGCTTACGTTATTGCTGATGATCAGATTTTTTACGGTGTTGCTATAAAAAGCGTCAATAGGAATTACCTGGGGTAAAGTACCATTAAATTCTATTGTACCGCTGCTCACATCAAACCTGCCACTGTTATTAATATCGCCACTTATTGAGATTTTACCATTAGCTATAGTTACCTGGCCACCTGCCAGTATAGTTATATTTTTTATTTGAGCCGTGCCCGAACCGAGAGTTGAAGAAGCATATTGCCAAAGTGCCAGGGAGTTCTCTGCATTTCCATTCAGTTCATCATCTTCATAATGCAGGCGAAAGTTTGCAGCATAAGTACCACCTGATACTGAAACGTTGTATTCCCCGTTTATAGATCCGCCAAAAGGAAAGTCAGCTACTGACCCTTTTGTAATAGTTACTAATACAGAAGTTACACCTGTTACAGCCGTAAATGTTATGGTATTATCCGACCCTTCAAAAGCATAAGCCACACCAGTTGTAAAAACATGCGTTCTGCGGATGTTACCATATATATATCCATTGCCCGTCCTGGTATTTGTGATCGTTAATGTATTGGCGCCTGTTGCAATAATACCTTTCGTCATATTAACTATTGCTGCAGCAGTATTGCTATTCAGTATTAGTTCAGTGCTTGAATTTGATGAGTTGCTGGTAAGAATATTAATAAATAATAATTTATACTTGATGAAGCCTAATGTTTTGTGTAGGAAGAATAACTTTTTGAGCCAGCTTTTTATGTGGTGGGTTATAGAAAAATTTCTACCGTGCTTATGGTAACCCTTTATTTTTAGCCGCCTTTCTCGGTGCAACCTATCCTTAATGCCTGCGTCATTAATTTTGCAAAAAAAAATTCATTTATATTTAGAAATCAACAATAGCATGGTGTAGTTATTATAAGCTTAGAAGTTTAGTAACTCATGGCGTAAATATTTAAAAAGAATCCCGGGTAAATTACTTTTTAACGTTTTTCAGCATGAAAATCAGCATTATTTCTGCCAGCGTGCGCATAGGCAGAAACAGCCATCGCCTCGCTATGTATTTTGAGCAATACATTACGGAAAATAATATCGGTATTGTTGAAATGTTGGATCTGCAGGCCTATCAGTTTCCACTTTTTGATGAAAGGCTTCAATACCTGAAACAGCCTGCACCGGCACTTGTAGCTTACGCAGAAAAAATTAAAAACAGTGATGGCGTAATTATAGTAACGCCTGAATACAACGGTGGTTATCCCGCCAGCTTGAAAAATGCGATTGACGTTTTATATCCTGAATGGAAAAGAAAACCTGTTGCTATTGCTACGGCGTCCAACGGGCCTTTTGGCGGTGCACAGGTAAACACCTCCCTATCGTTCAGCTTATGGAAAATAGGCGTGCTGCTCGTTCCATCATTATATCCCGTTCCTAAAGTTCAGGAGGCTTTTAATGAACATGGTATACCTGCAGATAGAGATGCAACAGATAAAAGAACTC
>JANLXV010000251.1:0-2114 GCA_031365305.1 Chitinophagaceae bacterium | reverse complement strand
GTGAAACTTTTTGCAGCAGCAATATTATCTGTAGCAACTACACCACCTTTTGCATTCAGCCCCAGCCACAGCGCAATGCCTGCACCGGCTGTGTTCTTAAGAAAACTACGTCGGGATACCTGGTTCATAGATGTTTAATTTATCAACAATTAAGGTTGTTGAATTAATTATTTTGATACCAATAGTAGTTGTTATGAGTCTTCATTTATAATCAACTCAACGGCACTTCTAAATTACTTAACTCCATTGTATTCTTCTTCGGTTACTTTTTGCAGCCAGGTTACTTCAGCTTGCCTGGTATCCGCCGCCGCTACAAGATGTGCAAACTCGCCATTTGGTGAAGCGCCGTGCCAATGGGCTATGCCTCTTGTACATTTTATAACATCGCCCTTATGAATAATTTGCCTGGGTTTTCCTTTCTCCTGGTAGTAACCGGGTCCATACATTACCATTATGATTTGTCCGCCGGGATGTATGTGCCAGTTTGTTCTTACACCTGCATCGAAAGTTACAAGGGCCATCGTACTATTTAATGAATCGCTAAGTGAAACATACCTGTTCACTGCTACACCACCATTAAAATTTTCATTGGCAGTGGATTTTTCACCTCTGGGGAAAATAGAATTTAAAATAGCAATAGTATCGGGTGTTTGTTGTGCTTTCGTACCAATTGTGAGTAAAATAAAAGCTGTAGATACTGTTATTTTGATTCTTCTCATACTGTTGATTTTATTACTGGTTGTCAGCCTGTTTTAATACAAGCCACAATTGTTTAAATGTATTTATAAATAAAATTTTTGTCGTTATTTCCAAATGCTTTGTGTTTAAAAATTTGGAAAGATGATTAGCAATTTCAATGTTATTTAGATCTGACATGATGAAATGTGTATTGCCTTTGCCGATTTCCGGAGGATGAATGAGCGTCACATCTCCTCCGTGGCGGTTTACAACATCCTTAAATTGTTTAGCGATAGAAACAAAAACACGCCATTGTTCCTGCCCCGGATTTGTTGAAGATTGCCCGGGGATATTATCGCCATAATAAATAATGATAGGGATTTTGGTGAGCTTCATAAAGTCTGTTAGAGATACTTTTGGTGGCGTTATGATACGACCGGAAACTTTTATGGTATCAATTATTTCACCTTCAGGAAAAATAAAATCACCCCCCGGCTCAAACCCAACAACAGCCTTTATATGACTGTTCTTGATTGCAGTGCGCCAACCCGGACCTCCGCTTTGAGAATGTGTAACTAAAATGCCCTGGCCAATCTTATCAAACAACGACGACACCGCATCAATGTTTACCTGTGCATCATAAGGCCCCGCATTGGGAACCATCTGGCGATAGAACTGGTTTAGTGCATTAGAGTCTTTTGAAAAGGATATGTTCGGATAAAAGTTTGGATAAGCGCCCAAACGAAAAATACCAAACCAAAGTTGTTCATCTGGCACAGCCGTAATGTTTACAGGCTTAGTGCTGCGTGCTGCTTCACCACGCCGTGGCTGATCAATTAAATACACAGGAAAGTGGCGTAGTAAAAAAATGTTTTGAAAACCTTCTCTGCCATCAGGCGTTGTTTGCCAGGTTTTTATTGTTGCCCATGCCCGTGCCAAAAGACCAATGGCAGTTTACGGACCTTGTTGGTATCTGATAAAAAACATAAGCATGATCGCCATGCAATGTTTGTCCTGCGGAGCTTTAATTTGTGGGGTTAAAGGCACCGTCTTTAATGGGATCAAAAGTGCCGGGATTAGTAATCACTGAACCTCCAACTGTAAAGCTGCCTTGTTCATGAATTACTAACTGTCCATTGTTGTAGCTTTTTTTTGTAGAGGTACATGAGGTAATCAGGAGAGGAACAATGCCAGATAAGAGAACAAAAAATTAGTCTTTGATTAATCTTCCGTGGTTTATGCATAAATAATATTTTTGGCTTTTCCAAGCCATAGTTTGGCTTTTAGAAATTACCCCAAAAAAATCGCCGGAGGCGATATAATAAATTATGCGAAGCGGGACGCTTCGCATAGCTAAGCTTATTTGCCGGGGCGACCACCGCAGGGAAAGCTTTTCCAACACAAAGTTTTCAAGGGCTTTACACTGTTGTATTTTA
>JANLXV010000253.1:0-9539 GCA_031365305.1 Chitinophagaceae bacterium | reverse complement strand
TGCTAAAGCAGGCTTAGCTTTTACAGGAGGTTTGGTGGCTACTTGCGCACCCAAAGGCTTATCCCTGTCAAGGTCAACAAGTACAGGTGCTGCAACAAAAATAGATGAATAGGTTCCGGTAATTACACCGATAAGCATTGCAAAAGCAAAGCCACGGGTAACTTCACCGCCAAAAATAAATAAGATCAATAAAGTAAGAAATACGGTAAGTGAAGTCATGATTGTTCTGCTCAACGTTTCATTTATCGCCCGGTTGATAAGCGTTGGCTTATCATCTTTAGAAGTTCTGCTATATTCCCTTATCCTGTCAAAAACAATAACGGTATCATTCATACTAAAACCAATCACCGTAAGTATTGCGGCAATAAAATGCTGGTCAATTTCCAGTGGAAAAGGCACGATATTTTTGAAGAAGGAAAACACAGCAAGCGTTACCAGCACGTCGTGCAGTAGAGCTATTATTGTTCCTAAGGAATAGCGCCAATCTCTAAAGCGTAAAAAGATGTAAAGGAAAATGGCAATAATGGCAAAGATGGTTGCCTTGATAGCGCCCTTCTTTAAATCATCAGAAATAGTTGGCTGAACCACCTGCGAACTTTGAATGTTGTTTTTTATAAAACCTTCATACGTTGTACCGGCAGGCAATTGATTTTTTAAACCTAAAAATAATTTTGACTGCACAAGAGAATCTGCATTCTCCACACCTTTCAGATAAGATGTAGTGATGTTTAAATGCTTATTATCACCAACAGTTTTAATAACTGGATAATCGCCTTGAAAAGCATCCCGCAAAGGATTCAACACATCTGTATTGGTGACATTTTTATTAAATTCTACTGTATAGCTTCTGCCACCCTTAAATTCCACTCCCTGGTGAAAGCCATTAAAAAAGGCAGCAACACCAAGGATTAAAACGCCTATAGAAATCATATAAGCGATCTTCCGATATTCAATAAATTTGAAATTGGCATGTTTAAAAATTCGCCTTGACACACCGGTAAAATAATTAAAATGCCGCTTCTTATTCATCCATAATTCTGTAACTATTCTTGATAATAGTATGCCGCAGAATAACGAAAGCACGATACCCAGCATTTGTGTGGTTGCAAAACCTAATACAGGGCCAAGGCCAAAATAAAATAATATGGCAGCGGTTAAAAATGTTGTAACGTGGTCATCAATTACCGGTGCAAGTGATCGCTTGTAGCCATCATTAACGGCTTGCTGATAATTCTTACCCCGTGATAATTCATCTTTTATTCTTTCAAAAATTATAACGTTAGTGTCAACAGCCAGGCCAACGGTTAATACAAGGCCCGCAATACCTGCGGCAGTAAGGGTTGCACCAAGTGCACTTAAAATGCCTATAGTAAATAACAGGTTTAAAATTAAAGCGATGTTTGCCACCCAGCCTGCAGTATTGTAATAGATAAGCATGAGGGCGAATATTACAACAAAAGAAATAAGGAACGCTTTGGCACCACCGTTTACAGCTTCTTTACCTAAGGTTGGGCCAACAATTTGTTCCTGTACAATTTTTGCAGGTGCATCAAGTTTACCAGACTTTAAAATATTGGCAAGATCCTGTGCTTCTTCTATAGTAAAACTTCCACTGATTTCGGAGTTACCGCCTTCAATAGCACCATTTACATTTGGCGCAGAATATACTATGTCATCAAGTGTAATGGCAATAGGCTTTCCTACATTATCGCCTGTTAACCGGGCCCATGTTCTGGAGCCATTTGGCGTCATTACCATTTTTATAGCAGGCTTACCTCGTTCATCAAAATCCTGCCTGGAGTCAGACACAGCATCACCTTCAAGCTTCGCCTTTTCGCTGCCGGTGATTGTTTTGATAGCATACAGCGGAAAAAATTTTCTTTTGGTTTTGTCATCTGCCAGTTCACTGCCGTAAAGAAATTTTAAATCGCCGGGGAAATTATTTTTTACAACCTCGAGGTTTAAATAGGTATTTGCTTTTGAGGTATCCTTTAATTCGATATTCGCAATTGCTGCAGAGTATAATGGCTTGCCGGCTTTGTCCTGAGAGGGGCCGATAAACCTGATCGCGTTAATCAATGGCTTGTCGCCGGCTAAGGCAGAAGGATTTGTAGAATCAGCTTTAGCCTGGGTTGTATCAGGAGACGTGCCTGTCAGATACCCTTGTAACGCCTTATCAGCATCTTCAATATTTTTACCTATTTCACCAATATTATACACTTCCCAAAACTGCAGGTTTGCAGAAGACTGCAAATATTTACGTACTCTTTCCGGATCGTTAACACCGGCAAGCTCAACAGTAATAATGCCTTTATTTTCATCAAGGTTTATATTGGGTTGAGCAACGCCAAATTTATCAATACGCTTAAGGAGTATTTTATAGGTTTGATTGATAGCACCCTTTGCAATCGTCCTGATCTCGCTGGTTACTTTATCATCGCTATCACCAACTTTTATGGTTTTGCCGGCGCCTGCGAATATTGACGCTAAGTTAGAGGTTGGGTTTTGTTGCTTGTAGGCATCAGTAAATAATGAAATATAATCGGCATCACTATTTATCTTTTGCGTATTGGCTGTATTCAAAGCTTTTAAAAGCTGCGGATCTTTGGGATTATTGCTCAAAGATTTGATTAAACCCTGCAGGCTCACATCCATAGTAACGTTCATGCCACCCTGCAAATCAAGACCAAGGTTTAATTCTTTTTCTTTACTTTTTTGATAAGTAGTGCCAAGTAAAGGATAAATTTTTGTATCTCTTGTACTGTCTAAAAGCCTGAGATATCTTGCCTGCACCAAATCATCTTTTTGCGAACCTTTAATGCCTGGCTGTGTCATTTTTACCATACGCTCAGCCTTTGCTTTCATAGCGCTTTCGTGGCTGTTAACTACCCAGGTAAATGACAACTGGTATAAAGAAATCAGGATCAGAGCAATCGCAAAAAACCAGATCAAACCTTTCAATTTCATGTAAAATTTTTTTGAAGTTTGCAAAGATAAGGTTTTGATCGTGAATGCCACTATGAGTATATATCTTAGCGGATAGGCTTGCCCGGCGGGCTTAGGCCTTACATTTGAAGATTAAAAGCAAATTAATTTGATGGTTTACAAGACTTTGTTTACGCTATTGGCGGTTTGGTTTATTTATATGGGTTGTCGCACAATAAAAAATATTCCTGCCAAACCACCTGAATCACCGGTAGCTGCACCACCTATGGAAACGCCTAAACAAAAGCCCGCTGCTGAAACTGCAAAGCAGGAGATTAAAAACGATCCTTTTCTAACCCCGCTATTAGAAAAATATCCGGAGTATTTTAAATCAATCATAGAGGCAAAAACACAACGGAATGTGCAGATCATTTATACAACAATAGATAGGGATGTTAATAATAACCCCAGCTTAATTAATCACTACTTTAATGTAAACCGCCATCAATATTATTATCCTGCTTCAACGGTTAAACTACCGGTGGCCTTATTGGCACTGCAACGATTGAATGAATTAAAAAGCAAGGGTATTGACCGTAATACTACCATGATAACCGGCGCAGCTTACAGCGGCCAGTCAGAAACCATCAATGACCCAACAACCTCTGATGGAAGACCAAACATTGCTAACTATATTAAGAAAATTCTTTTGACGAGTGATAACGAAGCCTTCAACAGGCTTTATGAATTTTTAGGGCAACAATACATCAATGAGCAGCTAAAGGCTAAAGGTTATCCCAATGCCGAGATCATTCACCGGCTTGATATTTTTTTAAGTGAAGATGAAAACCGGCATACTAATCCCGTAAAATTTTTGCGTAATGATAATAGTATTATTTACGGGCAGGGTATTGGCTACAATCAAAAAGACCATTTAAAAAGAAATGATTTTTTAGGTAAAAGTTTTTATAGAAATGATAAGCTGGTGGATAGCCCGATGAATTTTTCAAAGAAAAACCGGCTGGCGCTTGAAGATGTTCATAATATTTTACGCAGCCTTATTTTCCCAACTTCAGTTCCGGCGCATCAACGTTTTAATATTGCTGCAGATGATTACAAATTGATGTATCAGTATATGTCGCAGTATCCGTCTGAAACCATTTACCCGGCTTATGATACCTCTGTATTTTACGATGCTTATGTAAAATTTTTAGTGTACGGCGATACAAGAGTAAGCTTACCAAAAACACTGAGAATTTTTAATAAAGTTGGCGACGCTTATGGCGAAATGATTGATGTAGCATACATCGTTGACTTTGAAAAAAATATTGAATTCTTTTTATCTGCCGCTATAGACTGCACTGTTGATGGTGTGATTAATAATGATAATTATGCATACGATTCAATTGGTTATCCGTTTATGAAAAATCTTGGGCGTGTAATATATGATCATGAACTTACCAGGAAACGGAATAACATTCCTGAGCTTTCTCAATTTAAAATGACCTATGATCGTTAAGTCATTTGTCATTGGGTTATTGGTAATTGGTAAAGGCATCTTCAATTTTTTACTTTTTACTTTTTCCTTTTTCATTTTAAACCGATCATTTACTTTTGCAGCACTTTTCAAAAAACTAATATGCAACTTTCAGCAACACTCGACAGGTTTAACGAACCTGAAACTTTAAAGATGGCCAAACTTGGCAGGGCTCTCAGGGCGGAGGGTATTGACATTATTGATCTCAGTTTAGGCGAACCGGATTTCGACACACCTCAACATATAAAGGACGCAGCGAAACAAGCTATTGAAGAGAACTACAGTCACTATACACCCGTGGCAGGTTACCCCGAACTTAGAGAAGCGGTTTGCAACAAACTTAAAAGAGACAACAATTTAGATTATAAACCTGAAAATATTATTGTAAGTACCGGTGCAAAACAAAGCATTGCAAATGTGGTATTAAGTATTGTTGATCCTTCTGATGAAGTGATTATACCTACGCCTTACTGGGTTACATACTCTGAGATTGTGCGCTTGGCACAAGCCAAAGTAGTGTTTGTAAATACAAGCATGCAAAATGGTTACAAGATAACCCCGGAAGAACTTGAGAATGCCATAAGTTATCATACTAAATTATTTATGTTCTCCTCGCCTTGTAACCCGACAGGCGCTGTCTATACAAAAGATGAACTTGAGCAACTGGCTTTAGTTTTTAAGAAGTTTCCACGCATAATAGTTATGAGTGATGAAATTTATGAATACATTAATTTTAATGGAAAACATGAAAGCATTGCCCAATTTGATTACCTGAAAGACCGCGTCGTTGTTGTAAATGGTTTAAGCAAAGGCTTTGCTATGACGGGCTGGAGGCTTGGGTACATTGCTGCTCCTGTGGAAATAGTTAAGGCCTGTGAAAAAATACAGGGACAATTTACCAGCGGCACAAATTCGATTGCGCAACGCTGCGCTATTACTGCATTAAATGCTGATCTTACGCCTACGCATCTTATGATCACTGAGTTTAAAAAACGCAAAGAGAAAGTTTTAAAATTACTGAAGGAATTGCCGATGATGCAATGTAACGAGCCTGATGGCGCCTTTTATATTTTCCCCTCAGTTAAAAAGTATTTTGGTAAAAAAATTGGCGATACTGTTATTGCAAACGCTGATGATTTGTGCATGTATTTATTGAATACGGCTCATGTATCAACAGTTACCGGATCGGCTTTTGGCAATCCTGATTGCATAAGAATTTCTTTTGCCAACAGTATGGAAAAAATTGAGGAAGGTTTTAGAAGAATTAAAGATGGGTTAGTCAAACTTGTTTAAAAATCAGCCGCAGCAATATTTAAGAATTGTTCATGCAGCTCCAGCACCTGGGGTATTACGGGTTTGGTTTCGTCATTAATAATTATGAAATCGCACATACTCAATTTCTCTTTTACATCCATTTGTTTTTGCATGCGTAAAATAACATCCTGTTCAGTAACGTGATCTCTTTGAATAACTCTTTGGATAGATAGTTCAACACTTGCCTGAACACCAATAATATAATCAAGCGCCTGGTAAGAGCCACTCTCAAACAATAAAGCAGCTTCTTTAATTACATAAGGTGAGGAGGATTGATTGTTTACCCATGCATCTGCATCAGCAAGGGTTGCGGGGTGAACAATGGCATTTAATTCTTTCAGTTTTCCATCATCATTAAATACAATGTCTGATATATATTTTCTGTTTAAGAGACCATTCTTATAAGCACTTTCTCCAAATACATAAGTTATGCGTTCAATCAGTTGAAGATTTTCCTGCATTAATCTTTTCGCTACAGTATCTGCATAATACACAGCTATTCCCAGCGTTTCAAAAATACGTGCAACCGTACTTTTGCCACTTCCTATAGCGCCTGTTAAACCTATTGTGAGCATATAAAAAAACCTGGATCAAAATTAATTTGTCCAGGCTGATCATTAGTTTGCAAACCCTATCTACACTGTTTTTGCCGCCTGTTTATTTAACGCAGAAGTCCAATCCATGCTGATAGCGCTTTTCTCAATCTTGATATAGCTGCCCGCACTCACTTCAAGCATAATTGTGTTACCATCGTCACTTATTTTATTCACCGTACCATGAATGCCTGCGATGGTAACCACCTTATCTCCTTTCTGTAAGTTCTGTAAAAAATTTTTCTGCTCTTTTGCTTTTTTAGTCTGTGGCCTGATCATAAACAGCCAAAAAACCAATATCATTAAAGGAATGAAAATGAGTGTTGCATTGCTGGAACCTGCTTGCCCCTGCCCGAACATTAAGAAAACTGTTGTTAAGTTCATGTGTTTTATTTAAAATGAAAATTGAAATCTGCTATTAATTTTTCGCAACTACTTCTCCAAGCAATTGTAATACCGGGAAAGCCGGCACTGCGTTTGAACGAACGGTGATATCCTTATGAACAGTGCCAACCCTGTTTTTACTGTCAAACACTACTTTTAAAAACCCAATTTCACCAGGTTTGATAGGGTCATCCGGCTTTTCAGGCACTGTGCAGCCACAACTTGAAGTAGCTGCTGTAATGATCAAAGGTTTGTTACCACTGTTTCTAAATTTAAAATTGTATTCCACTTTTTCACCATCTGTTGCTTTACCGAAATTGTAAACCGAGTCAATCATTTCTACAGATGTTTTTTCGGTAAACTTCTCGTCTGCTATTGGAGGTGCATTTACATCAACAGTATGCTTGTTGCGTATATCGCAGGATAACAGCGTTGCCGAAAGCAGGAAAACAACAAAACGTTTTTGCATGTTTTTTGAAATTTTGATAAAGGTATTATAATGTACTGTTCTTAAAATTCTTCTTGTGTATTTTATCATGCTCTACCAGTTCTTTACGAATATTATCTAAAATGCCGTTTACAAAATGACCGCTTTGCGGTGTGCTGTAATCCTTGGCCAGGTCAATATATTCGTTGATGGTTACCTTGGTAGGTATAGTTTCAAAGTATAAAAATTCACACACGCCCATCTGCATTAAAATCATATCCAGCGCAGCAATTCTATCTGCATCCCAATTGTTAAGCTTCGGCGAAATTAATTCCAGGCAATAGTCTTTTTTATCTAACACTGTCTTTAATAAATTCTCGGCAAATTCCCATTTCTCAGTGCTTATCAAATGATCAAAATCAAAAGCCATTGGTTTTTGAAAGAAAGTATTCATTAAAACGGCAATCATTTCGGTATCATCATCCCAATTCAAAAAAAGATCTTCAATATGATTAATAAAATCATCGTTGTTCATCATGATGTCACTAAAAACAAACTCAATAATTTTCTTATCATCCTTAAGTGTGTTCTGCGCTATGGAGGTGTAATTCTTATATTCTTCAGATGAGGCAAGATTCATATAAAGCTTTCGAAGCAGTTCAACATCCACAGCATAACTCACTTTAAACTGGTTAAGGGCTTTTTTAAAACTATCCTGTTGAGCCAGTTTTAAAACAAGGTCGTTTCCTGAAATCCTCGTACTTGTATTCAGGTCAGATTGTGTAGGCAAATGCTTGCCTGATTTTTTTTGTGCATCAACCTCTGCATAACTGGCTATTTCTAAAATAAAATTTACAAGGTATACAACCAGGTGGCGAATTTCATCTACGCTATTCTTCAGGTGTTTTACCGCTTCAACCGGCTCAGCAACACCGCCTCTTGTGTTAAGAGAATACAAAGCCTGCATTACTTTCACCCTTATATTTCTCCTGCTGATCATGTATAATAAATCTTAAAATTGGCCGCAAATATAGCGATTAACAGATATGGAATTTTTAAACGAAGGCTGGAAGGATCGCGTTGCCTATGATTATTACGACCTGAATACAACTAATGCAAATTTGGCGTATCCCATCGCATTCTATTCTGACAGTTTTTTTCTTTAACTGCCATCTAAGCCGTTCTTTCTACATTGGTATGAAAATTCGTGGTACATTCGCAACCCTCCAAAGGAGTTTCTTTGGAACAAATTATAAAATTTAAAAAAATAACGTTATGGAGAAAAAGTTTAGCCTCACGCCTTTGCATGACAGGGTTATAGTAAAAGCTGATGCCGCTGAAGAAAAAACTGCCGGTGGAATTATTATCCCGGATACAGCTAAAGAAAAACCTCAGCGTGGAACTGTTATTGCTGCAGGGCCAGGTAAAAAAGATGAACCTGTTACAGTTAAAGCAGGTGATACTGTGCTATACAGTAAATACGGTGGTACTGAAATTACCATTGATGGTACTGATTATCTTATCATGAGAGAAAGCGACATTCTTGCGATTTCTTAAATATTGAGTGCTGGCTAATGCCGGCTATTTTTTTTATAATCAAAATCTTTCATCATTTTAAAGTGCAAACTTTAAGATAAATAATAATCAAAATGGCAAAACAAATTTTCTTTGATATTGAAGCCCGCAACAAAATGAAAAAGGGCGTTGATACTTTAGCCAATGCAGTTAAAGTAACGCTTGGGCCAAAAGGCAGAAATGTAGTTATTGAGAAAAAATTTGGTGCACCAAGTGTGACTAAAGACGGTGTAACCGTAGCAAAAGAAATTGAGCTTGAAGACCCTATTGAAAATATGGGTGCACAGATGGTTAAAGAGGTGGCTTCTAAAACTGCTGATATAGCAGGTGATGGTACTACTACTGCAACCGTGTTGGCTCAATCAATTATAAGCGAAGGCTTACGCAACGTGGCTGCGGGTGCAAACCCAATGGATTTAAAAAGAGGTATTGACAAAGCTGTGATAGCTGTTGTTAATCACCTTAAGCAACAGTCTCAGTCAGTTGGCGATAACATTGATAAGATTGAACAGGTTGCTGCTGTTTCTGCAAACAATGACAGCGCCATCGGTAAATTAATTGCCGAAGCAATGACGAAAGTTGGTAAAGAAGGTGTTATAACTGTTGAAGAAGCAAAAGGTACTGATACTACAGTTGATGTGGTTGAAGGTATGCAGTTCGACAGGGGATATCTTTCTGCTTACTTTGTTACAAACAGCGAAAAAATGGAAGCTGAATTGCAGAATCCATACATCTTGATTTATGATAAGAAGATTTCTTCAATGAAAGATATTCTGCATATTCT
>JANLXV010000252.1:0-6907 GCA_031365305.1 Chitinophagaceae bacterium | reverse complement strand
CAGTAGCGTTAAGCATAAAGGCAGCGATCTGGTTAAGCACCTGTCCTTTAAAAGGTATTTCCTTAGGCAGAATAACATCAAAAGCGGAGATGCGGTTGCTGGCTATCATCACCAAATACTTATCTGCTATGGTGTAAACATCACGAACTTTTCCTTTATAAAAACCGGTTTCACCGGGAAATGAATATTGAGGCATTATGCTAAAGTAAACCCGCCATCTCATATAAAAAATTTTTATCAAAGCAGGCTGTAATTGATAAAAGTCAAAACCGTAAAATTATGTTTCCAAACCTGAAAACAATGCTTATTTTGCTGCCAGTTCTTACTACTCAATTAACGATTATGCAACCAAGCCTACTAAAACCTGCACTATTTTTAACCTTATTTTTTTGTCCTTTACTATTGCTTGCGCAAGTTGATATTAATGGAAGTATAAAAAATACGGACAATGAGCCTTTATCTGGTGTATCTGTTACAGTTAAAGGTTCCGGAAGCGGTACGGTTACAGATGAGAAAGGCAACTTTAAGCTCACTACCTCTACAAAGCCGCCTTTAACGCTTATCATAAGTTCAATTGGCTATGCTTTGCAGGAAGTACGGGTAAAAACCGCCGCCGAAACGGTACAGGTTAGTCTTGTTACCAGTAATTCGTTAGGACAAGAGGTTGTAATTTCTGCAACACGCACGCCATCAAGAATTTTAGAATCGCCTGTAACCATAGAACGGGTAAGTTTAGCAACCATCCGTAATTCATCTGCAGCCACTTACTATGATATAGTAGGTAACTTAAAGGGCGTAGATGTTGTTACCGCTTCACTCACTTTTAAAACACCAAGCACAAGAGGCTTTAATAAAAGCGGCAATACAAGATTGAACCAGATAGTTGACGGTATGGATAACCAGGCGCCTGGTTTAAACTTTTCATTAGGGAGTGTTATTGGCCTTAATGAATTAGATGTTGAAAGTATGGAACTGTTGCCTGGCGCATCTTCAGCCTTATATGGTCCCGGAGGTATGAATGGGTCGTTAATTATTAACAGCAAGAGTCCCTTTAAATATCCCGGCCTTTCTTTCCAGGTGAAAACAGGTTTGATGCATACGGACGGCCGCACCCGTGGGCGATCAAACTATTACAACGCAGCTCTGAGGTGGGCGCAGAAAATAGGTAAAAAATTTGCCTTCAAAATCGGCGGAGAATTTATACACGCTAAAGACTGGGTGGCAGATGATTACAGAAATTATAAGCGCTTAGCTACTACAGGAAACGTGATTCCAGGCACACGGGAAACCGATCCTAACTATGAAGGTGTAAATGTGTATGGCGATGAAACTTCTATAGATATAAAGACAAGAGTTTTAAATCCGCTGGCTGCTGCTGTTCCATTCTACGCACCGTACATAAATGCGCTGCCTGCAACTATAAACGTTTCAAGAACAGGTTATACTGAAAATGAAGTAGTAAATCCCAATACTGTGAATATAAAATTATCCGGCGCACTGGATTATAAAATCACCTCAAGTCTTGACTTTATTGTAAGTGGCTTTTGGGGTACGGGAAATACCGTTTACACTGGCAGTGATCGTTACTCACTTAAGGATTTAAAGATGGGCCAATATAAAGTTGAGCTGAATAATGGCAATTGGTTTTTAAGAGCCTTTACCACGCAGGAAAATGCAGGCCAGTCCTTTAATACAACCGTTACTACACGCTTGTTTAATGAAGCCTGGAAACCCAGTGGTGGCCAAACAGGCTGGTATTCTCAGTATTCACAGGCTTTTTTACAAAGTAAATTATCAGGGTTGTCAGATGCGGCTGCTCATAATGCAGCCAGGGCGTTTGCAGATATAGGAAGGCCTGCAGCAGGCAGTTCTGAATTCAGGCAATTGTTTGATAAGGTAAGAAGCATTCCTATTGTAAAAGGCGGTGGCTTGTTTGTTGATAAAACTAATCTCTACAATGTAGAAGGTCAGTACAATATCGCTTCGCAAAGCAAAGGTTTTGCAGATATTATTATTGGCGGCAACTTTAAAAAGTATGTGCTTAATTCTGAAGGTACTTTGTTTGCTGATTCAGCCGGAACGATTGGTATTGATGAATATGGCGGCTACCTGCAGGCGACAAGAAGTTTGTTGAATGATAAATTGAGGCTGATCTTGTCAGGCCGGTACGATAAAAATCAAAATTTTGACGGGAAGTTTACGCCACGTATTTCTGCAGTAATTAAGGTAGCCGAAGATAACAACATAAGGCTGTCATATCAAAATGCGTATCGCTTTGCTTCAACGCAACAACAATGGATAAACCTGCGTGTTGGTACAGGCGTAAGGTTATTGGGTGGTGTTAAACAGTTGCAGGACTATTATCATTTTGATACAAATCCTGTTTATGAAATTGATGCCAACATGTTTGCCGGCAGCCCGGTCCGCCGCATCTTTCCAAAGTTTAAAGCGGAAACGGTTAATTCATTTGAAGCCGGTTACAAAGGCCTGGTTGCTGATAAAAAACTGTTGATTGATGTTTATGGTTATTATGGTATATACAAAAATTTTATTGCCCGTGTAAACGTAGCGCAATCCGTAAATGGCAATAAAAGCGTTTTCACAAACCCTGCTACGGTTCAAAAAAACCTAAGTAACCCCGATTCAGTTAACCTATATTCAGTGCCTACTAATATTACCAGCGATGTAAAAACTTATGGGTTTGGTATCGGCTTAGATTATTCGCTGCCGTCAAACTTTGTGGTTGGCGTTAATGCCAGTTCAGATATACTGTCCAATGTTCCCCCGGGTTATGTAGCCTCCTTTAATGCGCCAGAATTAAGAATAGGAGCAACGGTAAATAATAATGGTTTTGGTCATGATAAAAGAGCGATCATGAGCCTTGCCTATCGCTGGCAGAAGTCAGTAGAATATGAAGAAGATTTTGGCAATGGTCTTTTACCTGCCTTCCATACGCTTGATGCGCAGGTGGGTTATAAATTCCCTGCACAAAAATTTGTTGTTAAGGTTGGGGCAAATAACCTGCTCAATCAATACTATAGAAACGCCTTTGGAAACGCCTCAATAGGAGGGTTATATTATGTAAGCTTTGGTTATAACTTATATTAATCCTCAACTTATAATACATTACTATGAACAAGTCTATAATACATAAATTACTGCTGAAGTTTTTAGCAGTAACAATAGCGATAGTTATTATTGCATCCTGTAATAAAAATTTGCCTGAAGCTGTGCCCATTGAAGCCCCCGGCACAGGCGGCAGCACGCAAACCATTGCTGAATTTTTTGCAACGGATACCAATTATAGTTTTTATAATGCTGCACTTGCTAAAGCAGCTTCGTTCGGACTGGCGGTATCTTTTAACAATAAGGATGCACGCTATACAGTGTTTGCCCCTGATAACAATGCGTTTCGCCGTTCAGGTATATCTTCCGAAGCCGTAGTTACAGGTGGCTTCCGAGCCGGGCAGTTAGATAGTTTATTACGCTATTCAATCATTCCGGGTGAAGTATATAAATCATCAGATATTACAACGGCATTTCCGAATATCCAGCTTGCTTCAAACTTAACTGTCGCAGCAATTCCGGGTACTATACTCCCATTGAACTTAAGCCTTTACCCTTCAAAATCTGCCACAGGATTTTATTTAAATAATATACCTGTTGTTGCTGCTGATAATATATTGGCTAATGGTGTTGTGCATACACCATTAATTATAGCGGCCCCACCAACAAAATATCTTTGGAACAGAATAAATACAGACACTGAATTAACCTATTACAAAGCTGCTGTTTTAAGAGCAGACACTGACCCCTCAGCTCCCGGAGCTTTGCAGGCCGGACTATTAAATATTGGTGCAAATCTTACTGTGTTTGCCCCGGTTGATGCAGCGCTGCGGCCAGTATTATTTGGAGCATTATATCAAGGTATATTGCCTCAGGTTATTCAGCAGCTAATAGCCGGTGGCGCCACCCCGGAGCAGGCTGCTGCTGCTGCTCCTCCGATTGCTGCTGCAAAGGCAAGCACATTGTCATCTACACCCGACGGATTTAATCAATTGCCTGTTCAGACTGTAAAGGGAATTGTTGTCTATCATATTTTAGGGGTAAAAGCTTACACCAATAATTTCCCAACAGATACCATATCCTATCCCACATTATTGAATGGCGGATTACCGCAACACCCTGGCGTTAAATTAAAAGCTACGTTCGCAGGGCCGTTTGCAACCAATGCCATAGTAAAAGGATATGGAAATGCTACTGCTTCAAATATTATGATTAATACAACCCCCTTTACGCCAGAGCCTTTTGGAACCAGCGACCAAAATTACTTAAATGGTGTGTTGCATAAAATTGACCAGGTGTTGTTGCCGCAATAAGGACTATGCAGATATTTTCAGATAGCAAAAACTTACGTGTCATAATTTTTGCCTTGAGTTTTATTGTATTGTCTTTTTGGGTTATAGGAAATTCAGTGGATGTTTATAGCTCTGCTATATTGGGTGTTCTCTTCGAAGTGTTATCGCTTCCCATGTTAGCTTTGTTATTTGTGATTCCAATAATCTCAATTAATCAGATCAGGAAATACAAAGCAGGATTAAATTCACTGCCATTTTACTCTATCCTCATTATAATATTAACTGTAATTCTGCTTGCCGTTATACCATACAGTAAGAGCATAAGTGTATAAGCAAATGAGTGATGCGTTGATAACAAGGTTAATGATAAAGCAATTCAATACTTATCAAGGCGTGTCTACAAAAAAGGATAATTGAAGGCAACGTATATTAATCCTGCAATTTTTCAATAATCAATAAGCAATGACCAATACTTAATGACTATTGACTAAAAAATTACACATAAAACCTGAAGCGCTTAACCATTCCGGTACAATATATTCTTTACCTCTATGCGAAACTTGTCGTTATCTTTTCAGGCAGGTTCTAATCCATATTTTGTAAAATCTTAATTTTAATAAAAATTAGGTATGAGTGAAATAAAGGTTTTAAGATCACAGGTTAAAAAGTACATTGATAAAGCATCTGACAAGGAACTCGAATTAGTGTATCATCTTTTTGAAGCTACCGATAAAAGTGATTGGTGGGATGACATAATTCAATCTCAAAAAGATGCTATTGATACTGGGATAAAGCAAATTAATAATGGTGAAGGAGTACCTCATAAAGATGTGATGAAAAAATATAATACATGGCTGAAGAAATAATATGGTCACCGCTTGCTATAGAAACTTTTGATGCAATTATAAATTATCTGATAAAAACTTTTGGAGAGACATCTGCAGTAAAATTTATCCAAAAGACTAATGCAAAATTATCTTTGATACAAAGCCGCCCTAATATGTTTCGTAAGACGGGCAAATGACCAAATACTTATATTACAGGTATTCATAAAAAAACAACGCTCACTTACAGATATTATCCGGGAAAAAAACAATTGGAATTGATAGTTTTTTGGGGAATGCAGAATCCGGCAAAAAGACCGCAATAGACTTATATCTTTCTCAAAATGCTTACGACTGTCAACCAAACCGCTATACATTAAACCTGAAGTGCATTACATCGCCATCCTGCACAACATATTCTTTGCCCTCTATGCGAAGCCGGCCATTATCTCTGCAGGCGGCTTCTGATTTATATTGAAGGAAATCTTTGTAGGCTATAACCTCCGCTTTAATAAAACCTTTTTCGAAATCAGTATGAATAACACTGGCCGCCATCGGCGCTTTCCAGCCATGGTGAATGGTCCAGGCCCGAACCTCCTGTACACCCGCGGTGAAGTAAGTCAGCAGATCCAAAAGCTTATAAGCGGCGTGTATCAATTTATCAAGAGCAGGTTCAACCATCTTATATTCTTCCATAAACATCTGCCTGTCTTCAGCATTTTCAAACTCAGCAATCTGTGCCTCAATAGAATTATTCATGATGATCACCTGTGCATTTTCATCTTTAACGGCCTCAATTAATGTTTCAGAAAATTTATTGCCTATGTGCATGGAAGCTTCATCAACATTAGCTACATACAGTACAGGTTTTTCCGTTAACAGGAACAGGTCAGCAATGGCAGTTCGGTCTTCTTTTAAAAGGCCAAGACTCCGGATACTTTTTCCTTTTTCAAGATGTGCTTTGCAACTTAAGAGTGTATCATATTCTGCCTTCAGCTTGCTATCGCTGGTCTTCAGCATTTTTTCGGTTTTGCTGATCTTTTTTTCTACGGCATCCAGGTCTTTCAATTGTAATTCTGTATCAATAATTTCTTTATCGCTTACGGGATTTATCTTGCCCTCCTCTCTCAGAACGTTTTCATCTTCAAAGCAACGCACCACAACCGAGCTGCTGCGCACGGCGGGCTTCGTGCTCGCCGTCAACGCCCAGATGGCGGGCGACGCGTTGCGCGGGCGCTTTCCGGCACAGGTGAAAGTCGGCCCGGTCGAGCGCATCCGCGAGCTGGTCAACTTGGCGCTGCCGGGCATCGCGCTGCGCGCCTTGCCGGTGGCGCCGCGGCAGTTGCCCTATCACGCCGGCTTCACCTACTTCGAGCTGGAGCGCAGCGGCGAGATGTGGAAGCAGCTTCAGCAGTCGGGCGGGCTGGCGATGCACGTCGCCGGCGAGGTACCGGGGCTGTAGCTCGACCTCTGGGCCTTGCGCGCCTGAGGCATGCGATGAACGCCGACGATCCGTTCGCCGCCAGTCCGGAGGACACGTTCAACATGCCCACGCCGGGCCAGCGCACCATGATCCGCCCGTCGCGCGCCGCGGCTGATCACGCCGCCACCGAGGCAGCGGCGCCGGGGGGCGAGGAGCCGGCGCCGGCGCGCGGCGTCAACCCGCTGGTCGCCGCGGCGAGCCCGCTGCTCAACGCGGTGACGCAACTGCGCACGTCGTCGACC
>JANLXV010000243.1:0-7046 GCA_031365305.1 Chitinophagaceae bacterium | reverse complement strand
GGATCATGAGTAATATCCGGATCAGCATACAATTGAGAAAAGAATTGTTCAATAGTGGCAAGACCTGCTGAAAACATAAATGTTTGATCCCTGTAATAGCCTGCACGAAAATCTCCAGGCTTAAAAAACTTAGCCATTGCTACCTGCGCTCCCTCTTTTCCATCGCCAAAAATTCCAAATTTTGCCTTGCCGGTAAGTACTTCTTTCCTGCCTAAAAGGCTGGCCTGGCGGCTCTCACACACTATACAATAGTCTTTTAAAACCTCTTCCCGAAATTTGTCAAATGACAGTTTCTGCTGTTGCTCAATGTCAGGAGAAATCATATCCATGTGGGCAAAAATATTAATAATGGGTGATGATTGTTAAAAATGTCATAAGGGGCATGCAATATGCAACTATCCTGTTCGTTTGCTTATCTTTGATACCATAATATTTTTATGAGGTTTATCATTACTTCACTTTTTTTATTTGGGGCGATTGCCACCGGTTTAGCACAAACAAACTCATCTGCTACCGCCAGCCCGGTATCCACTTCAGAAAATGTAAAAGGCGATTTGATAGCGCTTACTGAAAAAGAATATGATTTTGGTAAAATACCACAAGGCAAACCCGTTACCCACGAGTTTATTATAACCAACACCGGCACAAAACCAATTGCATTGGATAATGTTCAGGCAAGTTGTGGTTGCACAACACCGGAATGGTCTAAAGAACCAATTAATCCCGGGGCATCTTCAAAAATAATAGTAGGCTATAACGCAGCCGCTGACGGCGCTTTTACCAAATCAATCACACTGTCATATAATGGTGATAAAACCCGTGAAATATTGATTAAAGGAGAAGTTTGGAAAACCCCTGAAGCTTCAGCACCGGAGAATACCGCTTTGAACAATTTAAAAAATCAATAACTTAAACATTAAAATACAGACCTAAAATGAAATCATTACTTATTGCTTTTTTCACCCTTGTTTCTTCAGCTTCAATATTTGCGCAGACAAAAGTTGCTGATGTAGCTAAACTTGATACTGATACTTACGATTTTGGAAAGATCAAACAAAACGTTCCATCTACGGCAACATTTGTTGTAACTAACATCGGCACTAAGCCATTGTTAATTGAAACTGCTACACCAACCTGTGGCTGTACAATTTCTGATTATACCAAAGCGCCTATCGCTCCAGGTAAAACCGGTACAATAAAAGCGACCTACAATGCAAGCAGCCTTGGTGCTATACACAAAACACTAACGGTAAAATTTGCCGGTGTTGATGAAATCAAATCTATTAATCTTGCCGGTGAAGTGTTAGAGCCAGCAGCTTATGACAAATGGCTTGCTGATAACAAAACTTCTATCAAAGTAAAAGATGATGGTGATAAGGTTAAAACAGAAACTAAGAACAGCAACGGTGGTACTACTAAAGTTGTAAAAAAGACTACACAGAAGGGATAATATAGTCCGAATGAATTTTTAAGAAACCTCTGCAGATGCGGAGGTTTTTTATTTGTGGCTGTTAAAGGTTTTTAATTTCATTTGTCAATTCCTGTAAAACTTTTTTTGCGTCACCAAACAGCATGGAGGTTTTTGGCTGAAAGAAAAGGCCATTCTCAATACCGGCATAACCCGGCTTCATGCTTCTTTTATTTACAATTACATTTTTAGCCAACTCTACTTCAAGAATAGGCATGCCATAAATTGGGGAACCGGGATCTGTTTTTGCCGCCGGGTTTACAACATCGTTGGCGCCTAATATCAACACAGCATCTGTTGTTTTAAACTCTTCGTTGGCCTGTTCCATTTCCAGCAATTTTTCATAACTCACATCAGCTTCGGCTAATAAAACATTCATGTGGCCTGGCATTCGCCCGGCAACAGGATGAATAGCATAACTTACTTCGACACCTTTTTCAGTCAAAAGCTTTTCTAATTCGTGGCAGGTATGCTGTGCCTGCGCCACTGCCAGGCCATACCCCGGAACAATCAGTACTTTATTTGCATAGCTGAGTAAAGTGGCCGCATCACTGATTGAAATTTCTTTGTAATGACCACCGGCATATTCCGAAGCCTGAGCTCCGGCTGAATTCCCAAATGACCCAATCAAAACATTCTTCAAACTCCGGTTCATGGCTTTACACATCAAAATCGTCAGCAACGTGCCAGCAGCGCCAACCAAAATACCGCCAGTTAGCATTACCTGGTTGCTGTAAAGAAAGCCGCCGCAGGCTGCTGCTACACCCGTAAAAGAATTTAATAAAGAAATAACTACAGGCATATCTGCCCCACCAATAGGTAATACGAAGAATACACCGTACAACAGCGATAAAGCAAGAATGATATAAAATATCACAGCAGCATTTGCAGGAGTCCAGCCTATTAAATAAACAGCGAGTGCCAGTATAATCAATAATAACACAATGTTGAAAATATGCTGACCTTTAAATGAAAAGTCTTTTACCCTGCCATTCAATTTGCCCCAGGCAATTACGCTTCCTGCAAACGAAACCGACCCGATGATCAATCCTAATAAAATAACCAGAAGCTTTCCGTAAGGAAATGCGGTTGTGTTTTCTGTAAAAGAAAGTTGATGTATTAAATGATTAAACTCAATGATAGAAATCAACGCAGCACATGCACCGCCGGTACCATTAAACAAGCTCACCATCTCCGGCATCGCCGTCATTTTTACCTGCTTTGCAGAATAAGCGCCAATGATGCTGCCTATCAGAAGGCCACCAAATATCCAGGCATAATTGCCCAGCCGCTTACCATTGTCTTCATATAAAAAAATAGTCGCAATAATAGCAAGGAACATACCTGCGGCTGCAATCAAATTACCCTTACGGGCATTGGCAGGATTAGATAACATTTTTAATCCTATAATAAAAGAGATGGAACCTATAAGATAACTAAGCGACAAAAATGCAAAAGCCATAGTTACCGTTTTAATTGTATTGAATGAGAATTAAAGCGCATGAATTATTTTTTCTTTTTTGATTTAAACATTTCAAGCATGCGGTTAGTTACTACAAATCCACCGACAACATTTAATGTACCCAAAATCACAGCCAGGAAACCAAGTATTAAAGCCAGGTAATTATCACTCTCGGCTTTCCCAATAACTATTATAGCCCCGATAATAACCACACCGTGTATGGCATTGGCACCGCTCATTAATGGCGTGTGCAATACAGCAGGTACCCGACCTATAACTTCAATGCCTAAAAAAATCGAGAGGATGACGATATAGATGAGCTGAAGATTTTCAGTAAAGAATTGCATAAATATTGATTTTATATCAGGCTGTATCTGTTACTTTTTCGATAAGCAACGCCACTTTATCATTCATCACTTTTCCGGCATGAGTAATGCAGGTTCCGGCAACAAGGTCATCACTAAAATTCAAATTCATTTCACCGTTTGCAGAGATGATCAACTGCATAAAGTTTAAAATATTTTTGCCGTAAACTTTACTGGCATCATAAGGCATTGAAGCCGCCAACATTGAATCTCCAATGATACTAACACCATTATGAACTACAGTTTCACCATTTTTAGTAAGTGCTGTATTGCCACCGGTTGCAGCAGCCAGGTCAATAATAACACTGCCGTTTTTCATCTTATTAAGAGTCTCTTCGGTGATTAATACCGGCGCTTTCTTTCCCGGAATTTGTGCTGTTGTAATTACCACGTCGTTCTTTATAACACTTTGCTGAATTTTTTCCTGTTGCTTTTGTTTGTAGTCTTCTGTTTGTTCAACCGCATAACCGCCGGCTTTACTTGCATCAGCGGCACCTTCAACTTCAATAAATTTACCGCCAAGGCTTATTACTTCTTCTTTTACTGAAGGCCTTGTATCAAACACTTCAACTACAGCGCCGAGTCGTCTTGCGGTGGCGATGGACTGTAACCCTGCAACACCGGCACCCAGTATTAAAACCCTGGCTGGTGCAATAGTGCCTGCTGCCGTCATAAACATTGGGAAATAATGTGGAAGCAGGTTAGCAGCCTGCAGCACTGCCTTGTAGCCGGCTATATTGGCCTGAGAACTGAGCACATCCATGCTTTGTGCCCTGGTTGTTCGGGGAATCATATCAATACTAAAAACTGTTACAGCTTTTTGTACCCAGTTTTCAACACTTTCAATATTGTACAACGGCTGGTAATTTCCAAGTAAAACTGTGCCCGCCTCTACTAAATTAAGATCAGCATCTTTTAATAAATGAATAGATAATAATATAGACGATTGTTGCAAAACGGTCTCTCTTGATGTTACTTGTACGCCTGCTTCTTTATATTTTTCGTCGGTGGCAAAAGCATTTGATCCTGCACCTGATTCAATCAACAATTCAACATTCAGCTTTTTTACAAGCGGCAAATGTTCAGGGAGCAGGGAAACTCTTGTTTCAGGATGAGGTTCTTTTAAAACGCCAATTACCATATTTAAAAATATGGTTGTAAGATAGGAAAATTTAAAACCTGAGTGTAAAATGCTGTTTGTGTTTAAACCCAGGCTTAAAAAAAACAACGCCGGCAAAAAAAAGATCAATGCTGAGGGTTACCGTCTCATGTTCCTTAATCTTAAGCCAGGCCTCTTCCATGCCTGCACTCCAATGTATGTCATCAAATACAAAAATTGAATTTGCATGACCCATCTTTAGCAGCCATTCAAAATATTGTAATGTTGGCTCTTTACTATGATTGCCATCCACCAAACAAAAATCAACCTGGCCAATCTTACTTAATAAGGCAGGCAACTGTTCATGGAAATTCCCTTCAATCAAATGAATATTTTTGAATTCAAGATTGGCAAAAGTTTTAGCGGCAATGGCTGCAATATTTTCCGAACCTTCCAATGTATAGACTGTTGAATTTTGAGTTGCTGCAGCTAAATAAGCAGTGGTTATTCCGAAAGAAGTTCCAATATCAATAATGGTTTCAGGCTTGTAATATTTTACCAATCTGTAAAAAAGCTTTACAAACTTTTTGTTTTTTAGTGATGATGCAGCTATATCTTTTACAATCCTGTTTTTATAAGGGATTACCGCAGAACCTGCTCCATAATCTTTTACTTCAATTAAAGAATTATCTCTTAATAATTTTTTTCTTTCCTTTTCGATTTTTATAAAAGATGGATCAGTTGTCTTATTAAGCAGAACTTTATTAATAAAATCAAATACAAACGGCGAGTGTATGCCATGGCCTTTGCTGTTGGAAGCATGCCAGTAATAACTAAAATATTTTCGGGCTAACTGAAGGGATGAATACATTGAACAGCTTATACTTTTGACTGGTTTTGCTTTCGCTTCCAGATTTGAAAAGAATAATCGTAGGCATGTTTATCATCTTTTTTGCGCTTGTCTTCTGAAAGCATTTCCCATTCGCCGGGATTAATATTGGGATAGAAGGCATCACCTTCAAATTCGGCTTCAACCCTTGTCAGATAAATGCTATCAATCATATGAATCGTCTGCTTAAAAATTTCAGCACCCCCAATAATGAAAATTTTTTTACAATCAGTTTCTTTTGCTTTCGTAAAAGCATCTTTCAGCGTATGTGACATCGTAACGCCCGCAGCAGACCAGTCCCGGTTTTTGGTGATCACAATATTATAACGCCCGGGCAAAGGTTTTTGTAATGATTCATAAGTTTTCCTGCCCATCACCACTGTGAGGCCCCATGTTTTATTTTTAAAATATTTAAAATCATTCGGCAGTTTCCAGGGCAGTTGATTATTTCTGCCAATAACACTATTTTGCGAAGCAGCAACCATGTGTGCAAACTCAATATGATTATGATCTGAAGTAATTATTGAATCTGTCATTTGTATAAATGTTGAAAAAAGCTACGTTTAAACGGCTACGGTGGCTTTTATAGCGGGATGACTCTGGTAATTTAAAAGGTCAAAGTCGTTATAAGTGAAATCGAAAATATTATTAACTGCGGTATTTAATTTCATCTGCGGCAGAGGGAATGGTGTTCTGGAAAGCTGGAGCTGCGCCTGCTCAAAATGGTTATTGTATAAATGCACATCTCCGAATGTATGAATGAATTCACCCGGAAGCATATCACAAACCTGCGCAATCATTAAAGTCAATAATGCATAAGACGCAATGTTAAACGGCACACCAAGAAACACATCTGCACTGCGTTGATATAACTGACAGGACAGTTTTCTTTTTCCTCCTCCATCAAGGGAGTTAGCGGGGGCTGTATAAAACTGGAACATGCAATGGCAGGGCATCAATTTCATTTTCGGCAATTCTGCAACGTTCCAGGCACTTACAATTAACCGCCTGCTATCAGGGTTAAATTTCAATTGCTGAATCAACTCACTGATCTGGTCTGTTACTTTACCATCAGCGCTTTGCCAGCTTCGCCATTGTTTGCCGTACACCGGGCCGAGATCACCGTTTTCATCAGCCCATTCATCCCAGATTCTTACGCCATTTTCTGATAAATATTTTGTGTTAGTATCGCCTTTTAAAAACCAGAGCAATTCATAAATAATACTTTTTACATGTAGCTTTTTCGTAGTAACCAATGGGAAGCCATCATTGAGATCAAACCGGCATTGGTAACCAAAAACACTCCTGGTTCCTGTGCCTGTTCTGTCACTTTTATCAACGCCGGTATTTATAATATGTTCAAGAAGATTTAAATATTGCTGCATAGCTGCAAGTTAATAAAAGAAAACCTGGAAGAAAGGGGAGAACGCATTGCTAAAAATCATAACCTTTCAACAGCAATTCAGCAGTTTAAACACACTTATATTTGCAGTTGAATTAAAAAAATGAGTAGGCACGGAAAAGTATTGGTGGCAATGAGTGGCGGCATAGACAGCACCGTGGTGGCGCTAATGCTTCACAAGGAAGGATATGAAGTGATTGGCATTACGATGAAAACATGGGATTATGCCAGTGCGGGCAGCAGCAAAAAAGAAACGGGCTGTTGTAACCTCGATAGTTTTAATGATGCACGGGCAGCAGCAGTTCACCACGGATTCCCTCATTTTATATTAGACATTCGCGAAGAGTTTGGCGGTTTTGTA
>JANLXV010000232.1:0-3816 GCA_031365305.1 Chitinophagaceae bacterium | reverse complement strand
CATGGGCTTGCCTGATTCAATTCTCAAAAAAGTGTATTTTAAAAATGCGCTTCGCATCATTCCTAATATTGATAAATCTTTGTTTGCCGGATATTAAGAGAAGTGAAAAGGAAAAAGTAAAAAGGGAAAATTAAAAATTGCAAATGCAAAATAATAAATTCAAGTTTGTTCGTGACAACACCCAAGAATTACTTTCATGTCGTGTTATGTGATGAATACATTTTTTAATTTTTAATTTTTACTTTAAAGGCGTTATTAGAACTACTTTCATTTCAATTTAAGTAATGAATACATTTTTTAATTTTTAATTTTTACTTCCTTCAGTGAGTACATCCACCCTTTCAAGATCGCTGGGGCTTAAGCTGGTAGTTGTTGTAGTAATTGGCAATATCATAGGTTCAGGTGTTTACAAAAAAGTTGCGCCAATGGCTGCAGAATTGCACTCCTCGGGCTGGGTTTTGATAGCCTGGATACTGGCAGGCATCATAAGTTTGTTCGGTGCGTTATGCAATGCAGAGGTGGCAGGCTTACTGGCAGATACCGGCGGTGAGTATGTGTACTATAAAAAAATATACAACCGTTTTTTTGCATTTATGTTTGGGTGGAGTTTATTTACCATTATACAAACTGCCTCTGTTTCGGCGTTGGCCTATTTGTTTTCTCAATCACTAAACAGCTTTATTCATTTACCGCCATTGCTGCCATCCTTAGCAGGCATTAATATTGGCGGTGCATTTTATCCATTTGCAGATCTTAACATTAAGGCCCTGGCTATAGGTCTCATCATCATGCTTACCTGGTTAAACAGCAAGGGCATAAAAACAGGTGCAGGCGTTAGTATGGCTATACTTATCCTGGTATTTTCAGGCATATTCACCATTATTATTTTTGGGTTGACAAGCTCGCAGGCTAATATTGCCGGCACCATACAAATGGAAACAACTGATCATTCAACCGTTACTGTCAGCGGCATATTTACAGCCATGCTTGCAGCATTTTGGGCCTACCAGGGCTGGGCTGCTGTTGGTTATGTTGGTGGCGAAATAAAAGACGCTAACCGTAATATACCGAAGGGAATTGCTATCGGAATTTTTACTATTATAACAGTTTATCTTTTAGTAAATACTACTTATCTCTCTCTTTTATCTACAGAACAGCTTGATGATATTTATCAGGCCGGCAATAAGATAGCGGCGGTAGAAGCTGTGAGAAGTTTTTGGGGTGCCAATGGTGCCATATTTATTTCATCTCTTATCATGGTTACCACACTCGGCTGTTGCAATGCAACCATATTTGTAAGCTGCAGGCCTTATTATGCCATGGCCAAAGAAGGCTTATTTTTTAAGAAGGTTGCAAAGCTTAACGATAAGCATGTGCCTGCAAATTCACTGTTATACCAGGGCGTGTGGGCTTGCCTGTTGGTACTTTCGGGTACGTTTGACCAGTTAACGGATATGATAATTTTTGCCGTATTTATTTACTATGGTGCCACAACCCTGGGTGTTTTTATTCTCCGCAAAAGAATGCCTCATGCACCGAGGCCTTATAAAGTTTGGGGCTATCCTGTTGTACCGGCTATCGTTATTTTATTTTGTGCCTGCCTTATATTCAATACATTTTTCAGTCGTCCACGTGAAGCAGCTATTGGTGTGGTACTAATGCTAAGCGGTGTGCCTTTGTATTTGTTTTTTAAGCACCGAAATAAGCTTAGGGATTCAGAAGATGCCGGTGTTATTTTCCAGCCATAAAAAGCTCATCAAATAGTTTTGTACTCAAATAATAATCTTGCATCATCAGGTGTGCCATAATCAGCATTAATAACAACTGAAACCGGCATGCCAGAAGAATTATAGAGATACGTATAAGTAGTGGTTACCTTAGGCCCTTGTGCAATCACTTCTTCCTGTGTAGATATAGTAACATTATTTTTTAATGAATAATCATCATACAAATAAAAATTATAACCTGGCAGAGGATTAAAGGTTGAACTGATATTCAATTGCGCAAAAGGATTAGGCTTATCATCATAAGCAAAGGTATTTTCAACGTGGTCGAAATTGTCGCCCATAGTAACCGTTCGTATTATCTTCGCCCAGCTATCAAGAGCGCCTGCAACTGCAAATACAATAGGGGTTGACGGATCTGAATTAAAATAAATTCTGCCGGTATCTGTAATTGAGGTGGTGGTGTAAAAGAAATTATTGATCAATTTTCCATCTGTAAAAATTAAAGAATCTTTAGCCAACGTTTTGTCAGCATTGTAAAAGTAATAGACCGTTTTGCCGGAGAATGTATTTATTTCATTTATTTTTTTTTTAAAGGCCATGCTATCGCTCCCATGATAAAAATAATCAATGGTTGCCTCAAGAGATGGCACACTTGATTGGTGATTGTAATAATTAATGTTGGTAACACGGTGAAGGCTATCGTACAGATATTCATATATGCCGGCAGTGTCATTGCCTGTTTGGGCTTTCATTATAATCAATTTCGACAAAAGTGTTACTGAATCATGCGGAATGATAACAGTTGTATCAATAGGAGGCAATACATCTCCGTCAGGATTCAGAAATTCTTTTTGGCAGGACGTAATGCCGGCAACAGAACAGATCAAAATGAACAGGGTAATACGTAATTTCATTAAACAGTTGTAAGAGGTAAGTGGATCAACGCTACACGACGTTTTTTATTTAGTTACAATAGACGTAAAGATAAACAGTAAGTTTAATTAGATCAACAAGGGTACATTTCAAATTTCGCACTCTTCCCGATTTACTTTATTGCTATGTCATTTTCTATGTTATCTATGTTCTATGTGGTTCAAGTTTTTTCCTACCACATAGGCACAGTAGTAAACATAGGGTTTCAAATAGTAGTTATTTATTCCAGAACAACAGTTCTGTCTTTTGGATATTTCACACTGTAGGCTAAGCTTAATTTTTTTTCCTGCCCCGGAGCCAGCGTTAAAAGCCAGGTTACAATACCAGTGTCTTTATTAACCTGGGCTTCAGGCGTTTTTATATCAGTCACATCAATTTCTTTATTTACAGAAACCGGCACCTGGTCGTTTATAGTTATCGTTATGGGAGTGCGCTTGGTATTCTTTACAGTTATTTCATATTGCTTTGATTCACTCCTGTTGCTGCCGATAAAACGTTTGCTGCTGAATTCCTTTAAAAGTTTCCTGGTTACCTTAACGCCATTGTCCTTACCAAGCGATAATGAAAGTGTATCTGATATTGAACTTAAGTCTATATAAGTTTTGCCAAGATAAGCGCCTTCAAAATATAAGTTGGCTTCGCCGGACTGGATATCATACTCCTGCCAGTTGATAATCTTTGCAGTTAGAAAAGCTGATGGATCTATTTTAGGTGCCGAATAATAATCATAAGCAGCTGGTATATCAAATTGCTTAATACCTATAGTGGTTGTTTTGCCATCCGTTTCCAAAGTGTACTTATCATCAATTTTATAAACTGTTGTTGTGGGTTGATATTCGGTAGCTGCCGTTACGGTTTGCAAAGATTCTTTTTCCTTCCTAAAATTTTTAACCTGGGAAACTTCCACACCTGCAGCCCTGCCTTCTACAGAACTATAGCCCGTCACAACTACTTCAGTTAATTGATTTGTACTTTGCTTAAGCGCAATGGTAAAATAACCCGGCCGGGCGGCAATTGTTTTCGATTCAAAACCTACTGAACTTATAACGATCAGGCTATTAGCATTTACGTTTTGTATTTTAAAAAACCCATTGGCATCACCGGTTACAACATTTGCAGTACCCCTTACCTGGATGGTTGCAAAAGGCACCGGCTC
>JANLXV010000172.1:0-5085 GCA_031365305.1 Chitinophagaceae bacterium | reverse complement strand
CATGGTGTGGGTACCAATAATTTTTTTTGGCACAGTCTTAAGGATTGAATATGAATACATAGGATTAAATCTCCATCATTTACCAACTCATCAAAAACAAAAACATGAAACCAACTCTTGCACTGAATTTAATCAGCACAGCAAAGCATTTATTCAGTACTCTTATAGTAACAGGCGCAATTTTCTTAGCCTCCTGCAATGGATCAACTGATTCTGCCACAATCACTGATAGCACAACAATAAATTCAAAAGATTCCATAACATCAAAAACAGGTAAACTCGAACCTAAAGGCAAATCTCCTGAGTGGGGTAAGAGCATTAAAGACGAAATGCTGGTGGTAATTGAAAAACTTGGAAGTTATGGCGCTCCACCACTTGAAACACTAACACCCGTTGAAGCCCGCAAACAACCGACGCCCACAACTGCGGTAATGGATGTAATGAAAGACAATAATATACCCATGCCACCATCAATGGTTGATACTATGGGTAAAGACATTCCTGTACAGGGCGGTACTATTCATGCAAGAGTTTACAGGCCAAAAGGCGATACAGGTTTATTACCCGTTATTGTTTATTTCCATGGTGGTGGTTGGATAATTGCTGATTTAGATACTTATGATGGAGGCCCACGTGGGTTGGCAAAACAAACAGGCGCAGTTGTGGTATCTGTACATTACAGGCAGGGACCAGAACACAAGTTTCCTACAGCACATAACGATGCATTTGCTGCGTATCAATGGGTTTTGAAAAATGCAGCAGTACTTAAGGTAGATTCTAAAAAGATTGCAGTAGCTGGTGAAAGCGCAGGGGGAAATCTGGCAACCAATGTAAGCATTATGGCAAGAGACAAAGGCATACAAATGCCTTTACATGAAGTGCTGGTTTATCCTGTGGCTAACAATGATATGAATTCTGAATCTTATCAAAAATATGGTACAGCCAAGCCATTGAGTAAGCCATTAATTCAATGGATGGTGAAAAATTATTTGAAAGACTCTACACAATCTGCGGATCCAAGAATATCATTGGTGAAAGCTAATTTAAAAGGTTTGCCACCAACAACTATTATTGCTGCAGAGATAGACCTATTACAAACGGAAGGAAAACTTTTAGCTGATAAGCTGGAAGAAGCAGGCGTAAAAGTTGATTATAAATTATACGATGGTGTTACACACGAGTTTTTTGGTATGGCTACCGTTGTGCCGCAGGCGAAAGATGCCCAGGCATTAGCCGCTAAAAACCTGAAGACTGCCTTCAGTAAATAAAACGTTTTTATAACTGCAAAAAAGGCCGCCGGATGTGCTGCCTTTTATTACTCTGTAAAAAATTGAGCAGTGTTATTTTTTGAAAAGAACAACAGACGTATACGGTGCAACTTCTACTGACTTTTGATACCGCCGTTGGTTTTTATCCAAATAGTTATTGTCAAGTAAAAATGTTTTTGGAGTTCCGTTAGTGTTTGTAAATATTTTATAATCTGCGTTTTTTAAAAGTTCGTCATTTGAAAAATTTCGATCTGATCCTTTTTCAAAGCCAAATTTTTGTACAACTTCAGGAAGCGATAATCGTTCATTAAAATTGACGTCATTTTGTTTATACTGTATAAATATTTTATTCTTTTTGTCAGCAGGTAAGTAAAGGTTATTTGCAAAGATGCCGATCGCTTTAATATCTTCTCCAATAGTCCTCAGCCCCATCAACATGTCATCATCTTTTTCTGCAATTAAAATATTATTAGAAAAATCAATTTGGTTGATAGGATGATTTTGATCGTGTTTTGCATACAACTGAACAGCATTGTTATTTAGAGTATTGTTCGTAATCCTGATGTCATAAGCATTATGAAGATAAATTCCCCAATGACAGTTTGTAATGGTATTATCCGAGATTTCGATACCTGAAGCGCCTGCATCCATGTAGATGCCTTCAGCAGAAGAAAGCGGTGTTTTAGGCGTGCCATCACCGGCGCCTATGCCATTGGAAACAACGTTGCCTATGATCTTGCCGCTAAAACTGATATTTTGGTTTCCTCTACCTGCATAAATACCGCCACCATCATCCTTTACTATGCAAAAACTATCTACTACATTATTCTTAACTATTTCGGCCCCCTTTCCTAATTGAATACCTATGTAACCTGAATTAGTAATTGTATTGTTTTCTATTATTCCACCATCACCATCTCTTATACCGGCGCCTTTTACATTGCCACTTCCTCCCATCCCGGCTATGAGATAAGTATTTCTTATGACATTATTTTTGATAGAGGATGATAAGCTCCCTAACGCATTAATCCCATCATTATAGCAGTCTGTAATTGATGATGAAGCAACTGATAAATTTTTACACAATAATCCTTTTATACCATCCCGGCCTGCATATTCAATGTCGCAATTAAATATTTTAATAGCATTACTGCGATTGATGTCGAAACCATTGCCATTACAACCCTTAACAATAATGTTTCTAAAATTGATATTATTAAAGCCTTTACAGTTAATCATGTTATCCAGGGTTGCTATCTGTATGTCTTTCGGTATTGGTTCATTTTTAAAAAAGATATAAAGATCTTCAGAAGTGCTATCGTAAAACCACTCACCTTCTGTATCGAGGGTTAACAGATGGTTTTGAATAAAATAGCCATAGCCGTCCCTGGCCTGAGCTTTAGCATTTTGGTAGGTAATGGTTTTGTTAACTACTGATACTATTGGAAACCGGTCTAACACCCATCGTTGCCGTCTTAAAACCAATTCACCACCCGTCCAGTCTGGGGTTGAGGGAAGTTCACTATCTGTAATGGACGTACTATCATTGTGGCTTTCAAAATATAAATAGCCGGTATTCGGATACCTGCCCATAGCTTTGGGCTGCTTATCTAAAACCACCACCTGTAAGCGATTTGAAATTTTAATATGGCTCACATAAATATTTTTTTTATCGGTAGGTTTCCAATCACTAATAATTTTAAATGAAGTGATAACCGGCCTGGTGCCGTTACCATAATCTGCTATCACTATTGGCTCGTCTGCAGCTCCCGAAGCATTAATAAGTATTGATCCATAAAATGTATCGCCTCTTTTAAAAAGCACAGAATCTCCGGGCTTAAGTTGATTAAAAATGCTATTGAGTTTTTCAATTGATTTCCATGGTAAACCGGCTGAGCTTTTTGTCCTGGAATCGTCGCCTGATGAGGAAGAAAAATAATAATTAGTGGCCAAACATGGCTTAAAACAGGTTACGATGAAAAGCAGTGTAAAACATTCTAATGTATAAAAAAATATTTTTTTCATTTGCGATCTATATGAAATTTTTTGTCTTTAATCATATACTGATTGAGATTGTCCGGTGAAGTTAAAATGCCGATTTCAACCTGTAAGCTTATTACTAAATCCTTAACATCTGTATGCTTAAATTGCTGCGTATATACTAAAAAATTTTTATGAAATATCTTCACTTTGTATTGGCTGTCCTGGTGTCTTTTAGTGCATTAACATCCTGTGCGCAAAAATCAAAACAGCCCGTACCTGTTAAGCAGGAACTGACTAAGACCGATCTTTCAAAATTGAGCCAGGCCACTTTTGCAGCCGGGTGTTTTTGGCATGAAGAAGCTTTGTTTGAAAGCGTTAAAGGCGTTAAGGAAGCTGTTTCGGGTTATGCCGGGGGTACTACAGATCATCCAACTTACGAAAGCATTGAAACCGGTAATACAGGTCATACGGAAACAGTAACTGTTTACTATGATTCTTCAATGATTACTTATCCAACTTTACTTAAGGTATATTTTGCCGGCCAGGACCCAACCGATATAAACGGGCAAGGCCCTGACAGGGGTACGCAATACCGGTCGGTAGCTTTTTACAATAATGCGGCTGAAAAAAATATGATTGAAAATATGATCAAAACCCTGAATACATCCGGGAAATTTAAAAGACCGGTTGCGGTACAGGTGGCACCATTAAAAAAATTCTGGCCGGCTGAAGATTATCACCAGGATTATATTTTGCATAACCCGGATGGTGGCTATGTTCAGAATGTGTCCATTCCTGAGATCCGGCATTTTCAACATGAATATCCTGAATTGGTTAAGACAGATCATAAATTTTGATGTCGCAACATTTAATTGATTACAAAGCCGTAGCATTTTGTGTTACGGCTTTGTTGTTTTAATTTTACACTTCCTCAGGCGGATTTGTTTATTGTTCGGCCGGGGTAATGGTTACAACTGAACTAATAAACGAAACATTCTGCACCTTACTCCAGGATTTTAATTTCGTTTATCAGTTTGCTTTCTTTTTTTTTTGAATTTCTACACTATGGTCATTTTACAATGCATGATCAAAGTGACAGAACTTAGACTAAATACTTGATGAGGTTCATCAACAAAAAATATAACAGATATGAAAACCATACAGGAATGTTTGCAGGAACAAATACTGATTATTGATGGCGCAATGGGCACAATGATCCAGCGCTATAATCTTGAAGAAAAAGATTTTCGTGGTAAAAGGTTTATAGATTGGCCAAGTGACCTGCAAGGCAACAATGATCTTTTAAGTATTACCCAGCCGCAAATTATAGAGGCCATACATCTTCAATATCTTGAAGCAGGTGCACACATTATTGAGACCAATACCTTTAGCAGCACCAGTATTGCGCAGGCAGATTATCAAATGCAATCCATAGCTTATGAATTAAATGTTGCAGCAGCCCGATGCGCCAGAAATGCTGTTGCTAAATTCTTAGACTCTAAAAAAGCCTCCACCACCGGGGGAGGTTTGGAGGGGGCTTTTGTCGCCGGCGCCATCGGCCCCTTAAACAAAACACTCAGTCTTTCTCCCGATGTAAATAATCCGGGTTATCGTGCGGTAACTTTTGATGAAGTGGCAGCAGCCTACACTGAACAAATTCGCGGACTTGTTGATGGCGGTGTTGACCTGCTTTTAATTGAAACTATTTTTGATACATTAAATGCAAAGGCTGCAATATTTGCCATCAAAAAATTCTTCAGAAATGCAGGTATCCGTGAATTGCCTATTATGATCAGCGGAACGATTACTGATGCCAGCGGGCGAACACTTAGCG
>JANLXV010000170.1:0-6169 GCA_031365305.1 Chitinophagaceae bacterium | reverse complement strand
TATCAAAGTAAATAATAAAGTGAATTTTTTAATGATGTTATAACTCAAACTTAAACCCAAACCCGTTCCTTCACCTGTTGGTTTTGTAGTGAAGAAGGGTTGAAAGCCTGCCTGTCCGGTAGACAGGATTTTATCCGGTATCTTACTTTTCATACATAACTGCTTTTATCTTTTCCTGTAACTGCTTTTTATCCGGCAGATACAACTGGTATTTGGATACAAAAATTTTATTGGAAATGCCACCCATTGCATATTCCACCATCACTTCATCTTTTTCAGCGGAAAGAATAATACCGATTGGCTCACTATCCCCTTCTACATTTTCTTCGGCTTTAAAATAATTCAGGTACAAATTCATCTGACCAATATCACTATGATTTACTTTTTTTGTTTTGAGATCAATGAGCACAAAACATTTTAAAATGCGGTGATAAAATACGAGGTCAACTGAATAATGTTTATTGCGGAGCGATATCCTGAATTGCCGGGCTACAAATGCAAAGCCTTTACCCAGTTCCAATAAAAATTGCTGCAGGTTATCAATTATTTTTTGTTCAAGATGTTTCTCTGTCATCCTGCGGCTTTGCGGAATTTTTAAAAAGTCAAGTATGTACGGATCTTTTACAGCTTCGTGCGGCAGGGAAATGATATTGCCTTTTTTTGAAAGTTGCAGCACAGCTTTTTTATCCTTACTCAAAGCAAGCCGCTCAAACAAAGCGGAGTTAATCTGCCTGTCTAATTCTCTTACCGAAAGATTTTCGTTGATTGCCTGGTTTTCATAAAATTTTCTTTCCACATCATCCGTAATACTTATAAGAGAGATGTAATGGCTCCAGCTTAATTTGGCAGACACTGTCTGCCATTTTGAAAAAGCCAGGTAAAACCTGCGCATATCAAGGATATTCCGTCTGCCAAATCCTTTGCCATAGCGCAGCTTTAAATCTTTGGAAAGCCTTGCCAGCAGGTCAGTTCCATATTCTGCACGCTCATTACCCTGCTGTTCAAATTCTATAATGTGTCTGCCAATTTCCCAATTGGCTTTTACCAGTTCTGTGTTCACAGCCTTCACAGCATTTTGCCTCGCTGCTTCAATGGCAACACCAATATCTGCCAGCAGTTTATTGTAATTTAGTTTAGCTTTTACTGATTTCATTTGCAGATAAAAATTAAATCTTTATTGAGGTAATAGAATCACAAACTCCGCTCCTTCACCTTCCTTTGTCTCCACTTTTATTTCGCCGCCATGTGCCTTAATAATATCATAGCTTAATGATAAACCCAGTCCAGTTCCCTGGCCCGTTGGTTTGGTGGTAAAGAATGGCTGAAAGATTTTATCAACTATGTTTTGCGGAATGCCAACACCATTGTCTTTTACACTTATCTCAACATGATTGCCCGCCATTTTTGTAGATACTGAAACGGTTGGCTCATAATTGGCGTCCTGCTGTTTCCTGTTTTCATTCACGGCACTTCGGCTTCGCTCAGCACAGGCATAAAAAGCATTGTTGTATAAATTCAACAACACCCGTCCTATATCCTGTGGTATAATGTGAATGCTGCCAATCGTTTCATCAAAATCAGTTTTAATCCCGATAGCTATCGGGACTGCATTAAAGGTTTTGTCTTTTGCCTTTAATCCAAAATAACTCAGCCTTAAATATTCATCAGCTAAGGCGTTAATATCAACAGGCTCTTTAATGCCACTGCTTCTGCGGCTATGCTGCAACATGCCTCTTACAATTGAATCGGCACGTTTGCCATGGTTATTTATTTTCTGTTCATTATCTCTTATGTCTTTGACTATTTTTTCTGCGGCTTTATAATTTCCCGTAGCCATCTCTTCGAGTAGCTCTGAGGCCAGCTCAACATTTAAATCGGAAAAATTATTTACAAAATTCAGAGGGTTCTTTATTTCGTGGGCAATACCGGCAGTTAATTCACCCAGCGAAGCCAGCTTTTCTGATTGTATAAGCAATGCCTGTGTAGATTTTAGTTCACTTACTGTACTGCTCAAAGATTCATTAGCTGTTGAAAGGGAGGCATTGGTTTTATCAATTTCCTGGCGGGCATGGGCAAGCTCTCTAACCATCCTGTTAAATGCTTTTCCCAATTCACCAATTTCATCTTTTCCCGTCTTTTTTATGCGTTGTGAAAGATCGCCCTGCCCTACTTTGTTTGCAGCATCACGCAAAGCCAGCACAGGCACCGAAATAGTTCTTGACAACCAAAAGCCAAGCAATATACCGATGATTAATACAAGGCCGCTTACCAGCAAGGACGTGGCCCTGATCTTTCGTTGGTTTTCTACAATCTCTTTAGTTGTAAAGGCAAGCATGATAGACCCTGACAACAGGCTGGTTTCAAAAGGCACTTTTTTTACAATGACTGAATCGTTAGACCGGGCGTTAGTTGCCGGATGCTCATTTTCGGGAAAGGTTTTAAAAACAGAGAGTTTTTTGTTGTACCTCGTATGGTCTGCATTCCATACCGTATCAATCTCCAGCATGCTAACATACTTTAGCCGCGGATCATCTTTTACAAATTCCATGGCCGTTTGTACACCTTGAAAATTTTGTTCGGTTATGGCGATCTTTACGCCGAGTGCTACAGTATTGGCAAGGTTCTGTACTTCGCTATTGTAATTTTTTAAGAGCTGCCTGCCTTCCTGCGCAGGAAAATAATAGAGTATAAAAAAAGAGAACATTAAAACAATACTAAAAACAGTAAGCCAGATTTTTGTTTTAAGTGTAAGCAGCATCAGTGGGTTTTTAATGTACAAAGTGTAACACTTTGATTTTTTACGCCGGGCTATAAAATCTTTCTGCCTTCAACCATTATGGTTTTGATGTCAGTATTAGCTGCTAACTGATCTGTTATGCCGATTGCTCCCGGGTTATGGGCTACAAAATTTTCAAGCTCCGAGACTGAATTAAAAAAAATGGGCGCTGCTGCCTTACCCTGGAAAACCAATGCCAGCCAAAATTTATTGAGCTCATCCCCACTCATACCATACACCTTAAACGATGTTACTTTACCAACATCGGTATTGGTTTTCATTAATGCCAAAGTAATTTTTGTCCCGTTACGCCACCTTTGCTGCTCACCCATAAAGATGGATTTTAATTCAGAAAATCTTAAGGTTTCCGGCGTACCCTTTGCGTTGCTGATAACCGTAAGAGCGGACACCTGCGCCATAGATGCAGGGCCGGCGCAAAGTATGGCAAGCAACAAAAGAAGCTTGTTAATATTGCCGGCTATATAACTTTTTATCATGCGCATGTTTAAAATCCTATGGCGAACTGGGCCGTTACTTTATTGGTATTTGGAGCATGTTCTGAATTTTGATACTGGTATTCCAGCTTAACAACAGCAAGATAATTGATCTCGTACCTCAGACCTCCTGCCACCGAAGTCGTGTTGTCTTTACGAAAATATACTTCACCATTTTGGTAATGCAGATTATCAACTCTTATATATGGCACTACATTTTTATTGGCCTTATAACCCACATAAGCATAAGATGCCAATGTATTTTTAGAGCCGGTTGTATCTGTATGGTTACTGGCAAGCGTGCCTTCAGCAAGCAGTTCAAATTTTTTACCAAAGTATGAGGCGGAGGCTGAATACAGGTTTTGCTTCACCTTCCACTTGTTGATCTTATCATGTATAGTGGCGCCTTTGGCAATAGCATCATTATAAAAAGATATACCAAATCTTAAGCGGTCTGCTGGCTTAATATGCATAGCTAAGATCACTGATTTACGTTTGTCATTATCCACAATATCTGATGAGCCTAAGCCATTGCCTACAACCACATCATAGCCAAATTTTGCTTTACCGAGGTCATGCCCCTGTATGCTTATGCCTGATGTATGCAATGGGATAATTTCTGCATTAAATAGTAAAGGCCTGCCAATGGTTGGGAAAAAAACCCGGCCATGATGATAGGTATCGTTCCAGTAGTTTAATGGCGAATGAATTTTACCAAGGATAAGATTATGGTTGCCCTGTATGTTATATTTAATGACAACTCTTTCAATACTTACAGAAAATTGTGTAGATGACGAAGGCGAAAATTTAAAAACACTTTCACCCAAAAATGAAAGCCTGTCTGATAATTCAGAAGTAATAAAAAGGTCCTGTTCACCCAAACCAAAAGAAACAGAATCATCATAGGTGCCTAGCACATCTATAAAACCCTTGATCTGGGTATTTTGTGCAAAAGCAGACACATTAAAAAACAAATAGAAAACAAGGGGTAATGAAAGCGTTTTCTTAGTCATTAAACACATGGTCAACAATTAAGGATTAACTGAATTATACTGCAACTCTTCCAAATCTAAAATTACACGAAGAATCTTTTTTAAAAAATAAGAAAAAGAAATTTATTAATTGCATTTAAATATCAGACGTTCCATATTAAAACGGGTTGGCGAAAATCTTCTGAATGGCAGTATTGGCCGTATTAATATGTTACTGTAAAATCGCTTTACTATCCCGTTGTTTTTTTTGTACTAATCGCATTACAATATAGATTAAAGAGAAAATACTGATAAAGATGGCAAGCCCACTAAATTCAGCTTTGGTAAGATGGGATAACAGCCAGGCGATTACCACAACGGCAAGTACAGGCACAATGTATCCACCCGGCACAATAAATCTTTTTTCGTTGTATGCTGCGTGGGTTCTTAGCTTAAAAGTTGCTAAAACAACCCCAAGATAAATTACCAGTGAAGCAGCGCTTGATAAAATGGCTAATTGTTTAAAGCCGCCAAACACAGCAAAGCAAAATCCAAGCGTGGAGTAAAAAGCAATGGCTATATGTGGCGTAACAAAACGTGGATGTATTTTAGAAAATAGTTTTGGCATCAACCCATCTCTTGCCCCCGCAAAAAGTATCCTGGGGATGGAAACTATCTCGCCGCCGAGTGCGCCAAGCATAGATATAGACGTGGTAATGATAATTAAAGTAATACCTGCTTTGCCAAAAATAATGCCTGCCACCGCAGCTAATGGCGAATCTTTATGCGCTGAAATGTTAGTACCCAAAATACCCTGTGTAACTACTTGTATGGAAACGTATAAAAGCAAAACACAGCAAATGCCCAGGATAATACCTAATGGTACTGTACGCCTGGCATTTTTTATTTCGCCGCCATTACTCAACGGTGTTTCCAAACCCATAAATGCATAAAACAAAAGCAGCGAGGCTGTACCAATATTTGCTATGGTTGGTGAAAAATTCCAGCGCAGGTTATCTGCAGATACAAAGTTTAATCCAGCGATAATCAATATCACCAATGGAATTAGTTTACCGAACGACGCAAACTCAATAAACCTGATGCCGTATTTTACACTCCTGATATTTAGCAGCGCAAGACCACCGAATATAACCAGGAAAAATAAAACCCTGAAAACCTGGTTGCCAAGCAAAGGAAAAAAATATTTTAATGTATTGGCAAGGGCATTAGCCAACGCTGCATCAGATATAACGCATGACCCAAGCCAGTACAAGTTATTTGCAATAAACCCGGCATAAGGGCCAAAAGCATTTTCAATATAGGTGTAAGTGCCGCCACTGTTGGTGGTGCGGCTGCCTGCTTCTGCAAAGCATAAAGCAATTAAAAAAATAAGAACACCGCAAACGAGGTAGGCGATAATTGCAGCACCACCAAGGCTTTCAGCTACAATAGCCGGTATAATAAAGATCCCGGTACCTACAGTAATGTTGAAGATGGCCAACACAAGCGACCGTAAGCCTATTTCACGTTTAAGGTTTTCTCTTCCCGTATCGGGCATCATAAATTTTAATATTATACTGTTGCTTTGCGGAAGAAGAAGGTAAAGATTATTGCATGGCACTAAATATAATTCATTGGCTGCAAACATTTCAACCATGCCCGCAGAGCGTTAAATATCAGGATTTTTTATGCTGCTTAAATTTGTCTTCATAGCATTTGATCCATTCAGCCGGTGTCATCTTTTCGGCCAATTCGCCTATCAGCGCATAAGGTATTTCATCCGGCTTTTTAAAGCGCAGGCAACTCTTGCCCATATCCAGCCGGGCTTTATTTTGCCTGGAATATTCATTGGTAAACCATTTCAATAAATCCTTATCCGCATACATACCCATGTGATATACAGCTATAAAATTTTTTTGCGAAGCAAT
>JANLXV010000123.1:0-6969 GCA_031365305.1 Chitinophagaceae bacterium | reverse complement strand
ACAGAACAATACCAAATTAATGATTACGAGGCTAAGGAAAATATTTTATGATAAGGAAGGCTGGAATACGCAACTAATCAGGAAAGCTGCCGGCATTGAAGGACGTTATGAAGTTAGTATCGAAGACAGCCCCGAAAAATGTAACGACCCTATATCAGAGTTTAGAAAGGTGAGAAGATATAAAGACAACGAGCCTCGTCCCAAATATCGCAGTGTGCATTACAAGGCGGATGATAAGGTTCATCCTGAGCTTGCCGGAAAAACACCAGTCATTTATCAATGCAATCACCAGGAAGTTCGTTTACCGGATGGATATATTTGCGATTTGGGTCACGTTCTTGTAGGGTTAGATGCTTTGAATCGTCCACAAGTTGTAAGTCCCTTGCCCGATCGGCTGTTCTTTCTTCATAAGCTCTTTCCGTATGTTCATTCAAATGTAGATGTTGGTACGTGGTTGGGGGATATAGCTTCGTCCGCAGAGGATTTTTTATGGACTTTCCTAAAATATCAAAGACCTCTGACCATTCAGGAAGAACAACATTTTATTGATGTTGATGCGCCGGGGGGTGGATATGCTGGGAAACATTGATGGTTATGTTATAGGTCACTGCTACGATATTAAATCTACATTAGGAAAAAGAGTAACAGATATACTTAATGAATATTATGATGGAGGTGCGGCTGCAGGGCAACAAAGCGAACTGCGGTTTAAAATATTCTGTGAACGTATTGGACTAAAAAACTTTGATGGGCAAAAGTTTTCTAATGAAATTGAATGGGTAAGTTCGTATAAGAAGCAGCTTCGAAACACAACTTCGTTTACCACGTTTAGCAATACTGATGAAACACTCAGAGGTATTTGCATCTCAATTAAAATATGGATGAATAAGTATGGCAGTGTTTTAAAACTTGAAATCTTACTGCAAATATTTTTGACATCGCTTAAAAAGTTGCTATGAGATAAGCGATTTTCCCCCAGCCATGAACAATGCACTTGGAAAAAAACTTGGCACCCTCATGCCGGGTAGAAGTGTTCAAACTGTATTACACCAGACAGAAATAATAATTACTTTCATATACATAAAGCAGACAGGAAGGTTGCTTCAAGCTACGATGACACGGCAGTGTAATACACCCCATCTTTAATCCTTAAATACGTGTAATGTCAAAACCAATAAAATTCGCACTGCTTCGTGCCCGCCATGATAATACAGTTCCTGTTATCAGCGACCAGGCATGTATCAGCATGCTCATGCCCAATGCCACACATCATGCTGTGTTAGAATATTGGAGCTATAATACATATGGCTATCTCGATTTTATCAACAGCGCTCTTTTTCCCTGGGTTGACATCACTATAACAGCCGATGATGTTAGCCGTGAAACACAGGTAGCCAAAGCCTATGATGCAGTAAAAGCACTGCCCAATAATAATGCAGATGACTTTGATGCCTATTTTGTAATTACTTACCCGGGGCGAATGACGATTCCAAATCCTAAGGCAGGGCAGCCTGGTGAACAGCCTACCATCATGCTTAATTTTGATGGCGGGGCGGGCCCTGTAGCCAATAATAAGCCGGCCTGTGCCATACCTGTTATGACTGCTGATCATACATTCATGTGTCATGAAATGGGCCATGTGCTTGGCTTTGAACATAGCTATGGCGTATTAAATAATGGCATTGACTGGGATGGTAAACCACCCTATGATAAAGGCAATGTTTATGGTGACCCTTATGATATTATGTCTTCGGCTACTTTCGGCACGCACAATCTTGATCCTAAAAAACCCAGGTATTATGGTCGGCCTATGTTCGCAGGTCCCAGCGATCCGCAATGGCCCATTGAACCGAAAATTAACATGGGCCCGGCTCCTGCAAGGGCGCATATCCACCTGTGGGATGCTGCTGCCATACCCGCCAACCGCATTCATAATATGCCAGTTCCCTCAGGCTTTATGACGCAGCAAGTTCGTTTATTTGCGCCGACCACAGGTGCTTCACCGCATCTCATTATTATTCATCCTCAGAATGAAGACCCGCAGGGCCGCGGCCGCTGTTATGTGGAATTCAGGGTTAGCAAAGGCTGGGATCTGGGTATGGATGTGTATGGCGATGATCTTGCCCGGCAGGGTGTGGTGGTTCATACACTTGCAGATGCCACTAACGATGGTGTGCGCTGCTGGTACCGCGGACATATACCGGTGCCTGTTGAAATTGATAGCGACCTGCAGGTAAACGGCACACCGCTGGTGTTGCGTGTAACAGGCCAGGATATTACTGAAGGATATGTAGATATTGAAATTTCTACAGTGAAGCAAAGGGGTGTTGATTTACAGGTAACAAGGAAGACTGAAGAAGTTACTGTTACCAATCCGCAGCAAATGAGTACACCGTGTGGAGACCCGATCGTATTCGGAACACATATCCTGCAGTCTCTATATTTTTATATGCCTTCTACCTACGGCTATGGTGGTGAAGGTGCTCCTGATGCCAAACCACCGGTAATTAGCTGGCAGGTTGCTGGCACGGTTATTAGCGGAAGTGGCTCGCTGAACATTTCAGAATCTGTTTACCCCGTCAACTATTCTGTGGACCCTATTACCGCCGAACTATCATTAAGTAGTAACCCGGCAGACAGGTATTCATTGCCTTTAGTGGTTACTGTAACCGAAGCCGATGGAACTAACCCGACTACGGCCACAGCAGTATTCAATCCTCCCGGCTGGTTCGATGGTTTTAGTGCCGCTGACGGGGCGAAGCTTGAAAGATGTATGAGCAAATATTTGCGTAGTGTAAAACTCCGTCCCCGTGATCTGCTCATTCCGCCGGGTCCTGACCCTTATCGTCACGAGCTCACCGATCGGATAAACCGGGCAAGAATTCAGGAAGTGATCCGCAACATTAGTCAAGCACATCCTGCTGAGGCAATGGCCCTCGGTGTGCTGAATGTAATGCGTTATGGTAACAATATACAATTGCCGCAAACACCGAAGGGTGAGAGGCAGAAGACGATTAAAACTGTGGCAGTTATTGCGGCTATTTGTTTAACGCGTGCTGTATTGGCAAATGTTGCAAAAATTAAGAAAGGTTTTTAATGCCTTGGTGCATGTCTGACGCATCATCCTTTATTATATGAGTTGATGAAACGATGAACCCTGGTTAATGCAGTAAATAAACATTATGCATTCGTGGCAAAGAAATTCACTAGCCATTCCCGTATTAAGAGTTGCCAGGAAAAAAAAATGATAAGTGGTTCCCGTCTTTTTTTAACTTTAAACACAAATTAAAAGATATGAGCCAAAAAAAAATTATCGTCGTTTTTGGAGCCACAGGCGCCCAGGGCGGCGGTTTAGCCCATGCCATACTTAATGACAGTAACAGCGAATTTTCTGTTCGGGCTGTAACCCGTGATACAAATTCAGACAAGGCCAAAGCACTTGAAGCCATGGGTGCCGAGCTTGTACAGGCAGACCTCGCTAAGCCGGAAGAAGTAGCAAAAGCCATGGAAGGTGCATACGGTGCTTATTGTGTAACCTTCTTCTGGGCGCATTTTTCGCCGGAACGTGAGGCCGCCGAAGCAAAATCTATGGCAGAGGCTGCTAAGGTTGCAGGACTCAAACATGTGATCTGGTCAACACTGGAAGATACCCGGCTTCGTGTGCCTTTGGACGATGACCGGATGCCAACACTCCAAGGGAAATATAAGGTGCCGCATTTTGATGCTAAAGGAGAATCGGATCATTTATTCACAGAAGCAGGCGTACCCACAACTTTTTTGCTCACTGCCTTTTATTGGGACAACATGATTTATTTTGGCATGGGGCCAAAGCGGGGCACAGATGGCGTTCTTGCTGTTACATTTCCCATGGGCGACAAAAAACTAAGTGGTATTGGTGCCGGAGATATAGGTAAATGTGCTTATGGTATTTTTAAAAAAGGCCCTTCAATGACTGGGCAAACCGTTGGCATTGCCGGCGAGCATATCAGTTGCGCTGATATGGCCAAAGCCTTAACAAAAGCACTGGGAGAAGAAGTAAAGTATAATAGTGTTACGCCTGAAATGTACAGGGGCTTTGGTTTTCCGGGTGCTGATGATCTTGGAAATATGTTCCAGTACTACATGGAATTTGAAAAAGAATTTTCCGACGCACGGGATATAAACGTTGCAAAGGCCTTAAACCCATCCTTACAATCATTTGAAATGTGGTTGGCAGATAATGTGAAGCTGCTGCCTCTTGATTGAAAAGTTTATTTCCCCTTGGCGGGGGTGTTGACTGCAAGGCTATTATTACAAATATTCATCAGCCTCTTTGTATGAAGAAGGCGATAATCGTTTTACGTTTCCCGGAAACTGTGGCTTTAGGGGGATTGAAATTATGAAACCTAAGCCATTAAACTGTTTGCCACTTCATAAATGCAACTGAATAACAGTGTTCTCTTCAAAGGTATTGTTGGTACATTTACAACTTCAGGACATTCTCAAATGAAGGAAATTAAAGCAAACATCAAAGCTTTGTTTGACCGTATTCCCAGGCGGCATACAACAGACAATGTAAAGGAAATGTATAGCCTGCTGGATGCCTATGAAGATCTTTTAAAAAGTATGGAGGCCGATAAGAACTATGAGAAACTCGTTGCGCCTTTTTTTGAGGCACTCGACCCGATCAGGGCAACCATCAAAAAATCGAATGACAACAAGGCTTCTAAAAAAGTAAAAGATATGTTGTTTGATGAGGCCTCTGGAAAACTTAAAGACACCATGGAAGATTTGATGCATCTATAAAATAATACTTTCCGTTGGCCAGTAATTGCAATGCCGTTAAATACCATAGATCACCTCAGTATAAATACATTTCTAACTTAGATAATTTTCCTGGTCGCGGGGTGATGGTAAAAAGAACGCGGAGAATATGAAAGAGGGGTAGGGCGTTTTAAGGCGGTGATCAGACAGTTGAAAAACTGATGCTTAAAATTATGATTATAGCCAGGATTTTCAATAGAAGGAAAGCATAAAACTTTATTTAATTATCCGATTAAAATTTGTAACTCGGCAAAACCAGGTGATCTGTTTCAACTACTCGTTCGGACCCTTTAAATATGTAAGCTTTTTGCCGCGTGTGATTTTTTATCTCGTTAAAAACTTTTATTATCCATTTTTACAAGTAGCTCAGCCACCATTCTTTATGATGTCGCTTGTATTCGTTAAACCGCTTACAGAGTGGATATAAAGCCAGTACAACGCAAAGCCATATTATATAAACGATGGCTAATGAAAGCCCTTCGCCCGGTCTTACAAAATTAGGTGTCTCCTGTCCATGGTGAATGCCTTCATTTAGGGAATGTCCCCTGGCAAAGAAGAAAATTGTTGCGACCAAGTGAAGTAAAAAGAAATGTAGCACATAATAAAAAAAAGGCACGCGGCCATATACGGTTATAAAGCGGGTAAGCCTGTTATTTACATTCTGCACAAACGCTAATATCAGCATTGCCAAGCCCACCGTTATACACATGAATAACAATGAAGGTGGGTATTTTTGCAGGTTTATAAATGACAGAAAAGTATACAGCCCATTTTTTTGTGGCGACCAGTTTAACGGATCACCGTAAGTATTCGTATATCTTAACACGATAAAAAACAACAGCAGTGCAGAACCTGAGAGAATAAGCATTCTTTGCCTTTTATTGTCTTCAAACTTTACAAATAATTTTCCAAAGCAATAGCCAAGCAGCATTAAGCCGCACCATGGCAGCAAAGGATAAAATACAAGCAGGCTGAAATGTTCACTCAACTTATAAACTGAAGGCCGGTGAAGCAAACTATACCACAATGGCGGTTGGGCAGTTATGCCGGCTTCATAATAATCAAGGGCATTATGGCCAAGCACAATTACCAGCCCGGTGATAAAAATTATGCCGAAGGGCAGCCACAATATTAGCCCTAGTATAATCATGCCGATACCGATAACCCAGATCACTTGCAGGGCAACAAAACTAAAGGTGATATCAAAGCTGAATTCAAGATTGACTATAAGTATCTCAATTAACACCAGCCATGACCCACGCTTGATGAGAAAGGCACTTAACGTTTTTTTTGATTTGCGCAACTGCTGCAGATAAACAGATAACCCGGCAAGAAAAACAAAGTTAGGCGCACAAAGATGTGTGATCCAACGGGTAAAATACAGCCACGGTGTAGTTGTAGCCAGGTTCATAGGGCTATCTGTCCAGGCGGCGACATGAAGAAAATCACGGGTATGATCAAGCGCCATGATGATCATAATCACACCACGCAACAGATCAATTGAATTGATCCTGTTGAATGAATGTTTGACAAAAACGCCCGGTTGATCATAGGCAACTTGCTCAGTTATGGCTTCATGCATGTGTTAGATCTAAAAATTAAGGTTTAATATTATTTCAACAGCACCGGTTTTCTTTCAACTGACCAGCACATATTTTGCCTTACATGCCGCCTCTACTGAATCGTCATTAGAAACAATATAGGTGTTATAAGGATTGCTTTTCTGTAGTTAAACGTCATCATTTTGCAGGCTTATACGATAGTGATATCCTATAAATAACACCTGTAGGACTAATGGCGCCAATTTCATTTTGCGTAACCATGTATATTTCGCCTGCTTCGTCAATGCCAAAGCTGTTGATTCTGAAATCGAATGTATTACCCTGTTTGTTTTCAAATATACAGTCGTGTTTCACCCATTGCTGGTGTTCATTTTTATCCATGTAAAAAACTTTGAATGCCCAGTCTCCAAAAATATACTTGCCTTGCATAGCAGGCCAATTTTTACCCCTGTAAGCATACCCGCCAGTGATGCTCACGCCTTCGGGGTGTTTATATTCAATTACAGGTAATGCAAAATCACCGCCCTTAGCATATAAAGCACTGTCATAAGTGTGAAACCCTTCCATAGCCCGCCAGCCATAATTTTTTCCTTTTTCAATAATG
>JANLXV010000117.1:0-2335 GCA_031365305.1 Chitinophagaceae bacterium | reverse complement strand
AGCTACACAACCATCGCCGGTGAGAAAATAACCTACATGCGACTGTTTAATATTGTTATTTGATGCTGCGTTTTTTGCTGCCAGGATTACACTTTCCGCCACTACCTGTTCTGAAGTTTTGCTGCTAAATGCAATTTTTTCAACAACATGCCTGTACTGATCGCGGGTATGAAAATCCATTTTACCATAAACGCCATTAATGTCCTGACGAAGCGTGGCTTCAACTATGCTCGTGTCTTCTATAAAATCTCTCCAGTTGGTGGTGCTTAAAAAACGAAAGCTGTTAATACAATTACTTACAGATACCTGTGTAGCAGCCTGGTTTTGATTATCAAGTTGTATAAGCTCGCTGGTTGTTACCCCCAATTCTGAAAGTGTTTGTTCTATCCAGTTTAGTGGTAAAGAAAGTGTATTGCCTTTTTCAAGTAAACGCCTGTTTAATTCTGCTACAAAGGTGCTTTCCATCGGTGGCTCACTCCTGGCCATATCCGCAATAACCAACACCAGGTTCTTTGGGTCTTTTTCAGAAACTTCAATCATTTCATCAGCCCACCGGTTGGCAAGCGCTCTATTGGTAATTTCTTCTGCGATGAGTATGGAAAGCCGCCTTAAATTTTCAATCAAACCTAATCTGAGCATAATAGGAATTGCCCACAGCTCACCAAGCTTTAATTTATCAATGGTTTGGTAAGCATTTACAAACCCTGTTAATTTATCAATATCCACATGTCCATCACTATGCGAAATTATTTCCACCGCCATATCATATACACGGGGCAGATCGGCTAATTCGCCTTTCAATAAGCGGGGCAATGTTTTACTATACCCTTTAGGCAAATGTTTTTTACCAGTATAAATCTGTTCTTCAATCAGGTAAAAATTATCCACCAGCCATTCGGCTGCAGGCGAAATGCGGTTGTTTTGTTTTAAATTATCAGACAACAATGCATACACTTCCAGAAGAATATGCTCATTATCTGATAAGCGGTCCAATAACTGTTCTGATGTTTGATTGTAGATAAGTTCATGCTTTTTGGCAATCGTAACGGCATGTTGTTCTAATTTTTCCCTGGTAAATATTTCGGCTCTTAAAGGAGCCCTTTCGTTTATGTACCTGAGATTATTGTTTTCGCCGAGAAAAGGATCAATGATATTTTTCTTCAGTTTTGCAATTGCCAGAGGCAGTAATTCTATAAAATCTTTCTTCTTATTTCCCCAAGTAACTTTCATTTTCTTTTCAAAATTTATTTTTAAGGATTACCACCTATAAATAATTCTGGCAGTCTTGTTACGTAGCTAAGCTAACTTTTTCAATATAACTTTTACATTTTAAGATGTGAACTTTTTTATTTTTTGGGTAGATCATGTTTATTATTCAGATAACAACCCTTACTCATTTGTTTGCTCTTCTTCCCCAAATAATTTTATACAACTGTACCAACAGCAGCGGTATTAAAGCCGCGAATAATGCCACCAACCAAATTTTGCCGGAAAATTCTGCCAACCCTAATACAAGTCGTAATTGCGGAACAGAAAACACCAGTAGCATCAAGCCACTGCACAACAGCAGGGCAAGCCATACAAACTTGTTGGTGGTAATTTCATTTACCAATAACCTGGAGTGTTTAGCTGCCATGTTAAACACATGGAATAGTTGTGCAAATGCCAGGGTGATAAATGCCATGTTATTGGCAGCCTTATCGTCAGTGCTAATGTAGGCTTTGCAATAAACCACGGCAATAATTACAGCCAACGTAATGGCCGCCGAATAGAGTGCTATCACCATCCAATTTTTATTGGTGATGATGTTTTTGGCCGGGTTACGTGGAGGATAATCCATAATGGTTTTATCGCCTTTGCCAACGCCGAGTGCCAAAGCCGGGAACACATCCGTTACCATGTTTAAAAAAAGTATTTGTAGCGGAAGGAGTGTTGATGCCGGTGCAATAAAACCCAATGCTGTTACAATAAATATCTCACTCAAATTGCACGACACTAAGTAGATGACAAACTTTTGAATGTTTCTGAAAATTTCCCGGCCATGTGCAACAGCGGCTGCAATGGAAATAAAACTGTCGTCTTTTAAAACAATGCTTGCTGTTTCTTTGGCCACCTGTGTACCTCTTAATCCCATAGCAATACCCACATCAGCCTTTTTTAATGCGGGTGCATCGTTTACACCATCACCCGTCATGGCTACTATATTGCCGGCCGTTTGATAGATACCCGCAATCTCTAATTTTTGTTTAGGAGTGGTTCGGGCAAATACGGCCGTGTTCAAAATTTTTTCTTTCCATTCATTGGTAAGCTCATCAGCTTGTGGCAAATCTTTTCC
>JANLXV010000237.1:0-2496 GCA_031365305.1 Chitinophagaceae bacterium | reverse complement strand
CTTATCTCAGTGTAAGATTTTCTAATTTGTTTATTCACAAATTAAATGTAATGAAAAGTGTTTCGTGAGACACGAACCACGGTGTGGAATACTTCCGTCAGCCAGCATAGCAGCAAACCGAATCCTAGCCGCATAGCAAATTATTCTTTTTTTCTTGTCGCCTTGATAATTGTCTTACCGTTTTGAATTACTTCAAAGGTGTCAATCACACCGTCATTTTTTGAACTTGAAAAAATACAATTGTCGTTAGGTGATGATGCAAGAAAAAATGTGTCGAGTTTGATTGCATACATTTTTTCTGGTCGTCTTGCTGTTAGCTCAAGTTCATTGCCATTTCGTGTGATTGAAATTTTCATTTGTGGATTTTCTGAGTAATAATCGCCAATATATTTGGCAAGCAAGGTGTCAGGTACGGAAGTCAGCTTTTTCTTAACTGGATTATAAAAATCTTTCCACCCATAAGTAGTAGCAACACTGTTTAACAACTCTTGAATAAATGGATGTCCATTGCTTGGATAAGCATTGGTTAAAATAACTACTCCTTTACCAGTAGTAAAACTGCCGTAATACATAGAATTATAACCATAACTTTCGCCTTCGTGCCAAAAATATTTTTCGCCACCTTTTTCAACTATCCCAAATCCCAACGCATAATTATTTAAAACAGGTGTAAGCATTTCTTCTGTGAGGCGTTTACTGATTAGTGAATTTGGACTCCCTTTTAAATCATTCTGAATGCTTAAAACAAATTCTGCAATGTCAGTAGCTGTTGACCAAAGACCACCTGCTGCTTGTTCAGGATAGATATAATAATTCCCTTTTAAAGGTTGCATTTCTTTGTCGCTCCCGTATGCATAATTTTTGTATTGTGGTAAAAGTGGTTGACTAAAAGTGCTGTTAGTCATTTTAAGAGGTTTTGAAATAAGTGTCTGCATTAAACTATCGTAGTTAGAAGAGATATTATCATTTAATATTTTTCTTATTATAGCATAGCCGCCACCCGAATACTCAAAATGTTCATTTATTGAGTAGATTGGTTTTACAGCTTCATTGTTGGCTGGTCTTTCGCCGTTAAGAATTTGGTTGATAGTTGGTATCGTGTCATTGATAGTATAACCTATAAAGCCATGTACACTTAAACCCGCTGTGTGACTTAGTAGATCTTTAAGAGTAATTAATTTATTTTTTGAAGAATCATTATCGGGGAAAGTCCAAGTTTTTAGATAATTTCTTATGTCGTTTGTAAGTGAAAGTTTTCCTTCCTGAACCAATCTCATTATACCTAAGCCAGTGAAAGATTTGGTGATTGATGCAACTTGGTATAAAGTAGTTGTATTTGCTACCCTTTTCATCTCAATGTCGGCATAACCATACGTTTTTGTCCACTCTATCTTACCATTATTTATTAACACAAGAGAAAGAGAGGGAATTTTGTAGAATTTCATCCTGTCAATAATGTTATATTTTGATATACTACTGTCTGCAAAAATCAATTCTTTTACTTCAGTTAAGTTATTTTCAACTGCGTTGATTTTGTTAGTCTGTCCAAAACCGGAACTGATAGACAAAAAAATAATTATTATCATTATTATTCTTTTCATCGTTAATTTTTGTTAAACTTACAGTACCTTCCATTAAATAGTACTGTGTATTTGATGAGTGGTAACAATTCTATATCCCTAATATTGTGATGTCAATTATGAGTGTGGAAACTTGCTTGCGGCAACGATCAAAGTGGTTGCGAAGTGTGTTGTAAAATAGGTGAATTAAAAACACGTTATGAAATTAATGGTTTCTTTTTTTAACCAACGTACTGAAGCCAGTAAACGAAAGCCAAGTTTGCAACTTTAATTCCCTATCCTTGGTTCGTGTCTCACGAAACAATTCTTAAAACATTTTAAATATATTTTTTAAGAAGCCAAAGTCATCTTTTCCTGTTTCATAAAACCTGGCCGATGAATAATAATCCAGATTATTTTTTGATAATTGCCACTTGCCACTAATGGGATTAAAATGAATATAGTTTAATTTTTGCTTTGCAATGTCTTTGCCATATATCTCAATTCCCAAAGCATCTCGTTGCCATATTTCATGTTTTTTATTAAGAGCATTCACTTCATACAATATTGACTCATTGGCAATTTTTAAGTTTCTCAAAAAAATATGAGCTGTATATTTCAATACACTTCCTTTAGGTGTTTCTTTTCCGTTCATTCCATCCTGTAACCAAACCGGCCTGACGGCAGTCAGGTCAAATGGATATGATTGGGCATAATAACAAAGGCATATACGCTGATCAGGTTATCATCTGATAACTTTTTTAAAGAACTGATAATTATTTTCTTATTCTGTTCCGGGTCTAAGAGTGGCAGCCAGTTATGAATAGTTGCTGTCCAGAAATATATTTTGCTTATCTCAGTGTAAGATTTTCTAATTTGTTTATTCACAAATTAAATGTAATGAAAAGTGTTTCGTGAGACACGAACCACGGTGTGG
>JANLXV010000236.1:0-1551 GCA_031365305.1 Chitinophagaceae bacterium | reverse complement strand
GCGTATTCGTGCCAAAAAATGGTGGCCTTATAGCAGGGGTAATTCTTACTCCAATAAGTCAGGAGAAAAAACGCAAAACATAAGAGGCGCTAATGATTACTGGGGTTATCAAAACGAATGAACATGGCAAAGTAGAATGGGATAAAAATGAGACTGAGTAAATATTAACCTATATCTTCCTCAATCAGTTTTTCATCAAACTCCCAAAGTGTCAAACTACCTCTTGCGCCCAATGGTGTTCTAAAAGCTATAGGATCTTGTAACAGCCAGGCAAAGCGGCCGGGGGTATAATCGCCAAAAGCTTTTTCTTCCATGGTAAGTGTGTTCAGCACAGCATCCGAAGTATGGCTGAGTTCACCGGTACCAATGCGGATAACGTTAGTGAGTGTAACGCTGCCAATAATGTAACCAAAAGGCAGGCGCTTAAAATCAGCAATATGCTTTTTAAAAGGTGGCTCATGCGCAAATATCTCCCCGGCCTTCCCTTTGGAAGCATGGATGAGCAACGGCCCACGGTATGCCGTAGACCAGGAACGGGTTTCAATTTGCTTGATGCCCATTATTACGAGTGTAGCCCAGGGCTGAAGAAGAGAAAGCACTTTCATGGATATAAAGCTACAGGGTATAGGCCGGGTCATGATCAATAACAACAAGTACCGCTAAACAAATTCCGGGTTTCTTATTACAGGCATTTCACTACTTTCATTTTCTTAATTAACAGCGCATGAAATTTTTTACGTTCTTCTTTACCTGTCTGCTGCTTACCATAAACCTCTTCAGCCAGCAAAAAACATTATCACTTCAGTATATTGATTCATCTGTAAAACCCGGCGATGATTTTTATATGTACGCAAACGGCAGGTGGTACGATACTGCTACTATTCTGCCTACAGAATCCCGTGCCGGCGCCCGGCTTGAGATGGATTATTTAACAAAAGCCAATATCAAAGGCATACTTGAACAAAGCGCCTCAGCCAAAAATACACAGGGAACCATTGAACAAAAAGTGGGCGACCTGTTTACTTCAGGTATGGATACTGCTACCATTAACAAACTCGGGTACCAGCCTGTTAAAAAATATCTTGCGCAAATAGCGGCATTAAAAAATGCAAAAGATGTAATGCGTTTTGTGGCAGAACAAATCACTTACAATAACCAGATGCTGCTTGGCCTGGTTGTTTACCCTGATGAAAAAAACAGCACTAAAAACCTGCTGTTACTTTACCAGGCAGGCCTGGGTTTGCCAGACAGGGATTATTATTTCAAGAACGATGCTGCAACCCAAACGCTGGTTAAAGCTTACCAGGATTATGTGTCAAAACTTTTTATGCTTACCGGCGATAATGCGACGGCTGCTGTAAAAAATATGAATGCTGTATATGCTTTGGAAAAACAAATGGCAGCCGGGCACCGCACCAATGTTGAGCTGAGAGATCCGCAAAGCAATTATAATAAAATGGCAATAGCTGATATTGATAAACAGATGCCTGCTGTTGGCTGGAAAACGGTATTGACCAATTTGCACATTTCAGCAGACTCTGTAAATATCGG
>JANLXV010000102.1:0-1896 GCA_031365305.1 Chitinophagaceae bacterium | reverse complement strand
CAGTTCTGCAACAGGCTGATCTAACCTTAACCCGCAAACGATATAATAATAATCAACATCCTGGTTTAAATAAGTATGATCTGTAATGGTGTTCTCAGGATAGTGTTGTTTAAGCTCCTTCAGTAAAGGATAAGCAAGACTATATTCTTCTTTAATGAAAAGATCTTTGGCCTCTTTAAATTCTTTTTCAGAATCAGTAATATTAAAATTTCCCTGGCTAAAACTATTAAGAGATAATAGCAAGGCAAGAAGACAAAACATATTTTTCATGTACAGGACGTTTACAATTAATAAGATGTTCTCATTGACTTAGTGACTAATGACCATTGACATGCCCTCAACCTTCTTCTTTTTGTATTTAAAATTTGGCCGCAAATGTACATCAGGCCGCAATCTAAAAACCTTCATAAAATAAAAGACTTTAATTTGCAGTAAACATTGTTAATACAAAGGTAAAAATGAACTTATGAGGGCTTTACTTTCTTCGAAACATTCCGCAGGTGCAGTAAATGCTGCACTATTCATCATCCGTGTTGGCTTTGCCATCTTAATAATAAATCACGGTTATCAAAAATTGTCTCACTTTGAAACCATGCAACATCAATTCCCCGGGTTTCTCGGTATGAGTTCAACAGTGGCTCTTGTATTGTCCATCTTTGCTGAATTTTTTTGTGGAATATTATTATTGTTAGGCCTGTTTACCAGGTTTGCCTGCATACCACTTATTATAAATATGAGCGTAGCACTTGTAAAAGCGCACAACATGGATGTATTTGGCAAAGGCGAAGCAGCAACACTTTTCTTAATAGGCTTTATTGCCATTTTATTAGCCGGCCCGGGAAGGGCGAGCCTGGATAGTGTTATCAATAAATAACATCGGCAGCAATCTATTCAATAAAATAATTTATTGTGTTTACTACTGAAACTTCAATTCGTATTCACTATGCACTAACTGACCAGATGGGCGTTGTGTACCATGGCCACTATGCGCAATTTTATGAAATTGGCAGAACAGAAGCAATAAGAACTTTAGGCTATTCGTATAAAGATATTGAGGTCACAGGAATTATTATGCCTGTTGTAGACATACACAGTAAATTTTTGCGACCTGCAAAATATGATGACCTGATCACGGTGAAAACAACGCTACGGGAATTGCCCGTGCATCATAAAATTATTTTTCACAGTGAAATCTATAACCAGCAAGATGAACTGCTTAACGTTGGTGATGTAACCTTGTACTTTATGGATGCGAAAACTATGAAGCGGGTAAATATGCCTGATTATCTTGCAGAAAAAATGGGGCAATATTTTTAATAGGTCAGGCCCTGTAATGATCGCCACGCCAGGCCAAAATTGCTTTTTTAATATCCTCGGCTTTCATGTTTTCGGCAACAGCTCGATCAGCTAAGGCTATAAACTCATCATCATGAGCAAATCTCAAGGCAATGATTTGTTGAATAGTGAGTCTCTTATCCAGCAGCTTGCCTGACATTACATAATATCTCAAATTTTCTTCAGCCCGTATCGCCCTGTCCTGCGCTCTTAACGAGAACGTTCTTACAAAACCCATAAGTAACAAACAGGACACACTCAATGCCCCGATGGTAAGTGCAATAAGTTTTCCACTGTCACGCAGAAAAAAAGCCTGGTAAAAAATCCATATTGAACTTATGATGCAGGCCAATATTATAACTGAAAGCACAAAATGATATAATGGTACAAAGCGGCGGTGATTTTTATAGTTCTGTTCCGTCATTTAGTTGAAGTTGTAAAAGTTAAAATGTAATATAACTTATAAATTGAAATGTGTTTAAAATGCTCACTTTAACAGATCAAGAACAGTCCACATTTTTTTACGGAGGGTGGTGCCGTCGCCATTATGATTATTTACAA
>JANLXV010000098.1:0-4251 GCA_031365305.1 Chitinophagaceae bacterium | reverse complement strand
AGCATTTGATGCTATCGGTCATCAAAAGTCTCTTGAACATTTATTAAACTCACCTGGAAATTTTACTGCATCTAAATTAGCCTGGGTAAAACAAAATGAACCGGAAGTTTATAAGAACATCTGGAAGATTGGTTTACCAGGAGATTTTATTGCCATGAAATTTACGGGTGATTTCACCACTACATGTTCTGCTTTAAGCGAAGGTATTTTCTGGGATTTTAAAACGGCGTCCATTTCAGATGATGTGATAAATTACTATGGCTTTGATAAATCTCTATTACCTGATCAACACAAATTATTTTCAGAACATGGAAAAGTAAATGCAATTGTTGCTGATAAATTAGGCCTTACAGCAGGTATTCCTGTAAGTTATAAATCAGGCGACCAGCCAAACAATGCACTTGCGCTTAATGTGCTTCATCCCGGAGAAGTGGCTGCAACCGCAGGAACATCAGGTGTTATCTATGGCGTTACTGATGAACTGACTTATGATGATGAATCACGCATCAACACTTTTGTACACGTAAACCATGCTGTTGATAAACCACGTTATGGCGTATTGCTTTGTATAAATGGTGCAGGAAGTTTAAACCGCTGGGTAAAAGAAAATTTTGGCGGAGGATTGAACTATGCAGAGATTAATTCAAAAGCTGCAGCCATTGCCAGAGGCAGTGACGGCGTAAAGATGTTGCCTTTCGGGAATGGCGCTGAACGTATGCTTGGCAACAAACTATTAGGTACACACATTTGTAATATTGATCAAAACCACCATACAACAAATCATATCTTCCGGGCTGCCCAGGAAGGTATTGCTTATGCGTTCAGATATGGGCTTGATATTATGCGGCACAATGGTATGAATCCTTCTTTGATTAAAGCTGGTAAAACAAATATGTTTTTAAGCGATGTATTTATTGAGGCTTTTGTAAACAGCACCGGTATTCCTGTTGAGCTGTACAACTGCGATGGCAGTGTTGGTGCGGCTTTTGGCGCAGGCATAGGTGCTGGTATTTTTAAAGATGATAAAGAAGCTTTTGATAAAATGACACCGTTGCAGTTAATTGAGCCAAATGAGACCGCAACCTATGATGACTTTTACCAGGAATGGAAAACACTCTTGATTGAACAATTAAACCATAATTCAAACTCTTAAAATAACAGCTATGCCAGTAGTAACCGGTAACCAGGAATTTTTTAAAGGAATAGGCCAGGTTAAATTTGAAGGCCGTGAAAGTGATAACCCTTTAGCGTTTAAATGGTATGATGAAAACAAAATTGTAGCAGGCAAAACGTTGAAAGAGCAACTTCGCTTTGCCTGTGCCTATTGGCATTCGTTCAGTAACAATGGCGGCGATCCTTTTGGCGAAGGCACGCATATATTCTCTTATAATGACAAGGCTGATGCGTTGGAAAGAGCCAAAGAAAAAATGGATGCAGCTTTTGAATTTATTACGAAGCTTAACCTGCCTTATTATTGTTTTCACGATGTGGACATTATAGATTATACCAATGAAATTAATGATAACGATAAGCGTCTTGCAGCCATCACAGATTATGCAAAAGAGAAGCAAAACCAAAGTGGAGTAAAACTGCTTTGGGGCACTGCAAATCTTTTTTCGCACCGAAGATATATGAATGGCGCTTCAACTAATCCGGACTTTCATGTGCTCACTCACGGCGCTGCACAGGTAAAAGCAGCGTTGGATGCAACCATAAAATTAGGCGGTGAGAATTATGTGTTCTGGGGCGGACGTGAAGGATATATGAGCCTGCTTAATACTAATATGAAACGTGAAGTGGAGCACTTAGCCAGGTTCCTGCATACGGCAAAAGATTATGCAAGACAACAAGGCTTTAAAGGTACCTTCTTTATTGAGCCAAAGCCTTGTGAGCCAAGCAAGCATCAATACGATTATGATGCTGCAACAGTGATTGGCTTTTTAAGACAACATGATTTGTTGAATGATTTTAAAATAAATGTTGAAGTAAATCATGCAACGTTAGCCGGGCATACTTTTACGCATGAGCTACAGGTAGCTGCTGATGAAGGTTTGTTGGGAAGCATTGATGCCAATCGTGGAGATTATCAAAACGGCTGGGATACTGACCAGTTTCCTAATAATATTAATGAGCTTACAGAAGCTATGCTCATCATACTTGAAGCCGGTGGTTTTGGTGGTGGCGGTATAAACTTTGATGCTAAGATCAGGCGCAACTCTACAGACCCTGCCGACCTCTTTTATGCACACATTGGTGGCATGGATACTTTTGCAAGAGCGCTCATTACTGCAGATGCAGTGTTTACAAAATCACCTTATAAAAAAGTTCGTGAAGAGCGTTATGCGTCTTTCGATTCCGGCAAAGGAAAAGATTTTGAAAATGGCAAATTATCTCTTGAAGATTTAAGAGCCTATGCCATAGAAAAAGGTGAACCTGAAACAAGAAGCGGCCGCCAGGAATATTTTGAGAATTTGATAAATGGTTATATATAAAGTGGATTGAATAAATTTTTATTTCAATGCCAACAGTGTTGTTGAAAAACGGATTTAGATTTTTATTTTATAGCGTTAGAAGCCCTTCGTAACTATCAGTTTATTGGCAAGGGTACGGGTATTCACTGGCATGATCTGGATGAAAATCTAAGGTAAAAGGACTTATTAAGTGACGAGTTAAAAAACACGGTGAATAATAATAACAACCCAATGGTTGCATAATTTTCAGATTTCGTGAGACTCAATTTGTTTTATTGGCCTTTCACAGGGCCGCCATACTGTGATAGTAACCTACACCTGCGCACAATAGCATTTAAATATAGCTTCCGCTAAAAGTCGCCCTCCGCAATAATTTTTCCCGCCAAACATTACTTGTATATTAAGTCTTCGCTACCTCTTGCATTTTACACGGTTTTATTATAATTTGTTTAAGCTCATAATTATAATTTAACCCCTTTCACTCACCCCCCAAAAATTACACATGAAACAGAAAATCTATCCGCTTTTAATTTTGTGCCTGTTATTGTTTGCATCTGCAAGGTCGCAAACACCGCAAGGCAAAACACCAAAACCTTATTATGGTAAAGCAGGCATCGTTAAAAAGTTTTCAGACCTTAAGAATGCACCACTCGCTGCGAGGCTGCGCAAATCCCCTTATGATACGCCGGCCATAAAGCCTATCAGAACTTTTTTAGAAGATAAGTATGTGAATTTTATTAAAAAGTTTAGGCATAATGCTGCTGCTAAGTCACGCCTTCCCCAAAAAGATGAAGGAGAAAGTACATTGCCGGCATCTGCTGTTTCCAATGAAAAAAGTGGCGGTTCTACCCAACAAATCTGGTCTAATTTTTTAAGCATTGATTTTTATGAAAATCCTATAGGATGGCCGCCTGACCCTAACGGAGCCGTAGGCCCTACACAGGTGATTGTAGCCAGTAACAATGGTTTAAAAGTGCATGAAAAAAGTGCAGTTACCAGTGCGCCAACGCTTACGCCAAAGGGCTATTCAGGTGTGAAAGCGAAAGGTCTTTTCATCTCCCTGGAAGAATTCTTTTCGCCCCTGTTATTAGAAAATAGTTTTATCGGCGACCCTCACATCCGTTACGACCGCTTAAGCAAACGCTGGATCATGGTTGCCATTGATTTTCAAAATAACATTGTGCTACTTGCCGTAAGCAATGGAGATAGGATCACTACTTCCTCAACGTTTATTTTTTATGCTTTTGATGCGGCGTTATTTCCTTATGATCCTAATGCTCCATTTCCGCCACTTATAGATTATCCAAAATTGGGTGTTGATAAAAATGCTGTTGTAATTGGCGGCAACCAATTTGGGTACGACTCTTTAACCAATGTGGGTTATGTAATTGATAAAAAGAAATTTCTAAATGGTCAATTGGTTATCTATCCTTTTCAATTAGGGGTGGTTAATTATTTAACAGGTGAAGTTAACGGCATGTATACCCCCCAGGGGGTTTATAATGATGACCCTGCAGGCAAAGAAAGTTTTTTTGCAGGTATTTCATATTTCCAGGATGGGCTCATAACCACGGGCTTAAAATATAATGCTAAACATCAGCCCTGGCTCGCAGCTACTACAACCATACCTGTTGAAACATTTAATAACCCCAAAGACAACAGCCATCCCGGAAGCCTGACTAACCTTGATATGCTTGATACAAGACTGTTTGAGGCTTCGATTTATAAAAATAAACTTACCGGTAAAACCAGCCTATGGACAGCTCATGCCATTGGTGTA
>JANLXV010000078.1:0-4643 GCA_031365305.1 Chitinophagaceae bacterium | reverse complement strand
GATTATTTTTACCGCTTTCAACAAGGGCTGGAATATTTTTTGGGTTGAACGCAATAGCTTTTTCAAAATATTTTGAAGCCACTAAAAACCGCCTGGCCGTTTTTTATTCAATACCTTTATTAAAATAAAATTGAGAACTATCTGTGTTTTGAGCCGCTGTATTAAAAGCTACGAACAGGCACAGCGCCGTTTGCAAAATGGGTTTCATAGTGAGGTAATGAGGTATTAAAAAAATCTAAGTTACTCTATTTAAGAATCACAGCTCCTAACGCCGGAAGATGAACGTTTATTTCAAAAGTATTGCTCTTTTTATCAACGAGGGTAACCTGAATATCCGGGTTTAGAACATCACCGGTACCCCAGTATTTTGTCTCATCGCTATTAAATATTTCCTCCCATTTATTTTTTACCGTTGAATATACTTTCCAGTTATGCCGTACAACCGGTGTCATATTTAAAATAATAAGCAGGTCATTTTTTTCCTTCAGGGCCTTACGCCTATATACAAGAACACTATCGCTCCGGTGATTAACGTCTACCCATTCAAAGCCTGCAAACCCAAACTGTTGCTCATAAAGCGCTGGTTCATCCGTATATAAATGGTTCAGGGCTTTTACGCATTCCTGCAGTTTTTTATGCGATTCAAATTGTAGCAGTTCCCATTGCAATTCTGTTTTGTAATTCCATTCGCCGGTTTGCCCAAACTCATTACCCATAAATAACAATTTGGCGCCGGGGTGTGTGAACATGTAAGCATATAACAAACGCAGGTTTGCAAATTTCTGCCAGTCATCACCCGGCATTTTATAGATCATTGGCGATTTACCGTGCACCACTTCATCGTGGCTTAAAGGCAGCATAAAATTCTCATCATTAAAATACATCATGCTGAATGTAAACTTGTCCTGGTGATCTTTTCTGAAGATGGGATCCATTTTAAAAAAGTCGAGGGTGTCATGCATCCAGCCCATCATCCACTTCATACCAAAACCTAAACCAGCCTGAAAAGTTGGCCTTGAAACGCCGGGCCAGTCTGTAGCTTCTTCAGCAATGGTTTGCACATCAGGAAAATCGCGATAGATTGTTTCATTCAGATCTTTTATAAAAGCGATGGCTTCAATATTACCATCTCCACCAAATTCATTCACTTCCCATTCGCCTTCATCACGGCTATAATCAAGGCGCAGCATAGAGCTTACAGCATCTACCCTAATACCGTCTATGTGATACTTATCGAACCAATATCTTGCACTGCTGATCAAAAACGATTTCACCTCTCCCCTTTTATAGTTAAATATGTAAGAGTTCCAGTCGGGGTGAAAACCCTTTCGCATATCGGCATATTCATAGGTATTTGCACCGTCGAACATATATAAACCATGGGCATCATACGGAAAATGCGACGGCACCCAATCCAGCACAACACCAACACCGGCATTATGAAAAGCATCAATCATGGCCATAAAATCTTCAGGTGTGCCAAACCTCGATGTTGGCGCAAAGAAGCCCGCCCCCTGGTAACCCCAGCTTCCATCAAAGGGAAATTCCATAACCGGCATAAGCTCAACATGCGTAAAACCCATTTCCACTACATAGGGCACTAATAATTTTGTAAGCTGATTATATGAATTATAAACCTCCTCATTATTTTTATCAGGCCGCATCCAGCTTGCTAAATGAACTTCGTAAACACTCCAGGGTGCTTTAAGGGAATTATTTTTGAAGCGGTTCTTCATCCACTTTTTATCATCCCATTTGTACTGATCAATATCCCAGGTTTTAGATGCAGTGCCGGGGCGGACTTCCCAAAAGTTGGCATAGGGATCTCCCTTTTCTAGTTTAGCGCCTCTAAAGCCATGGATATTGTATTTATAAGAGGTGCCTTTGGGACAATTGGGAATAAACCCTTCCCATATTCCACTTTTTTCAAGCCGTACAAATAAGGGATGCGACTGCTTATCCCAATTATTAAAATCGCCCATTACTGTAACATACGTTGCATTGGGCGCCCACACTGAAAAATAGTAGCCATCAGTGTTTAGCACGTTCATTGCATGAGAGCCAAACTTATTATAGAGCGAATAACTGGTACCATTTTGATAGTTGGTAATTTCTTCATCAGTAAATAATGAATAGTTCCAGACAGGTCTTGTACTGTCTACAAAATGGATGTCTTCATATTTTTTTATGGCTTTGCTTTCTTTCATACTGTAAATATTTTCCTTCTGTGATTAAATTAAGCCATTCATACTTTTAAAGCCTTTGGAAACCCTTAATGCAAATGATTTTCGCTTTAACGTAAATTTAAGAATACTCCTGAAGGCGAAGCATTTAAATACCGGATTTTTGAAACTTATTCTGCAAACCGAAACCTCTTATGTATAAAGCTATACTAACTTTTATTGTTCTTTGGATGTTTTCTTTTACTGTACATGCACAATCTATAAATATATCTGGCAGCGTAAATGACGCTAATGAGAACAAGCCAGTAGCTAATGTGGTAGTGGCTTTATTAACGGTTAAAGACTCGATATTAACTAAGTTTACAAGAACAGATAAAGATGGAAAATTTGTTTTAAAAAATGTGCTTCCGGGAAAATATGTGATGATGAAATCGCACCCTTACTTTGCTGACCTGCTTGAAGACGTTGATCTTACCCAGACCACGGAACTCCCTTTAAGTGGTTTAATTTCAAAATCTAAGTTGTTGCAGGAGATCATTGTTAAAACAGGTAACCCAATTAAAATAAAGGGCGACACAACCATTTATACCGCTGATAGTTTTAAAGTAAGCGCCAATGCCAATGTAGAAGAGCTGCTGAAAAAATTACCAGGTATACAGGTAGATAAAAATGGCGAGATAAAAGCCATGGGAGAAAAAGTAGAAAAGGTTTTAGTGGATGGAGAAGAATTTTTTGGTGACGATCCCGGGATGGCTGTTAAAAATTTAAGGGCTGATGCCGTAAAGGAAGTGCAGGTATTTGATAAAAAAAGTGACCAGGCGGAGTTCACCGGTATTGATGATGGTAAAACGCAAAAGACAATAAATCTTAAATTAAAAGACGATAGAAAAACTGGTCACTTCGGAAAAGTAGATGTAGCAGGCGGTACAATAAAGAATTTAGATCCGCGATATAATTCCAACCTTTTGTTCAGCACCTTTAAAGGCAAAAGAAAACTTACAGCCTTTTTGCTGAATGGCAATACAGGCCAGGAAGGATTAAACTGGCAGGATGAACAGAAATACGGCGGCAACGACAATATGTCTATGGAGATGGATGATGATGGCGATGTAATGTTTATGTGGCGAGGCGGCACAAGTGATGACGAACCTTATTTCGATCCGCAGAATGGATATATAAATAATGTAAATGCAGGCGTGCAGTACAGCAATAAATGGAACGATAAAACCTCATTTAACTTTTCGCCGAAGTATAACAGCCAGCGTTACGAAAATTTACGAAAAACATTTTCACAAACGCAGATCGGTGATTCATCGCTTATTGAAAACGCTTCGCAACAAACCAACATCAACCGTTACAATTATAAACTGAAAGCCATTTATGACGTAAAGATTGACTCTAATAATTCATTTAAGCTAACCGCAGGTGGCAACTTTTATCACACAGCGAGCCAGGAAGCACGTCAGTCACAAACAAATGGCAATTCAGGCAATCTAAAAAATACCAGCTTAAGAAACCTAACTACAAACAGCGATAAGCAGGCTTCTTCAGGAAATTTAATTTTTAAGCACAAATTTCAAAAGGCCCGCCGCACACTCTCTATAACTGCAGATTGGAACTCCCTTAATAATGAAGGCACCAATTTTTTACAGTCCATTAATCAATCTTATTTTGCCGGGCAACCTTCCGCAGCACAGGAGCTTAACCAAATGAAAGATTATACCAGTGCTACACAAAACATCTCATCAAAATTTTCTTACACTGAACCTATCAGTAAAAAATATTCTTTTGAAGTGGCTTATAAACTTGCCTATAATTATGGCACTAACAGCCAGTTGACCTATAGCTATTCTGCAGCCTCGGGGAAATATGATTTTACTGTAGATTCTCTGTCCAATGAGTTCAGGCAAAATATTGTGCAACAAATCCCTTCAGGAAAAATCAGCTATAGCGATAAGAAATTAAAATTCAATTTTGGCTCCGGCTTTGGCTTCACAGATTTTAAGCTAACAGATATTACTTTTGGCAAAGATTATATCCGGCATTTTACTAATTTCTTTCCGGCGGCCTCATTAAATTTTACATACAAAGCCAATCATAATTTTCGTGTAAATTATAACGGCAATACTACACAGCCCACTATCAACCAACTTCAGCCATTAAGAAATAATAATGATTATTATAACCAATACATTGGTAATCCTGACCTGAAGCCTTCTTTCACCAACGCATTAGATGTCTCTCACTGGAGTTCAGATTTTATTAAAGACATTTGGATGTACCAGGGCTTCAATGTCAGGAGCACCAGTAATTCTATTACCAATAACCGTGTTATAAATGTAGATTCCGGTAAAACCGTTTCTCAACCTATTAATACAAATGGAAATATTTCAGTGAGTTTTTATGGTGGTATGAGCTTTAAAGTAAAAAAAATTGATACCCGTTTCTCAATGAATCCGC
>JANLXV010000066.1:0-20609 GCA_031365305.1 Chitinophagaceae bacterium | reverse complement strand
CATTTCAACCGTTGCACTTTTTTTATCAGGTAATATCCAATAACCTATGGTGTATAAGTATACTAACCCTGTAACAGTTACCAATATACCTAAAAAAAGAAAGTCTTTATAACTCAGTGCTGGTTGTGATGCTTCATTAATTAACCCTAATAATAAAAGGTTTGAAGAAGTGCCAACAACAGTTATCATACCACTTAAAACAGTTGCAAAACATAATGGGATCATGTATTTAGATACGGGCAACTGCTTATCATCAAGCCACTCCTTTACATAAGGAACCATAAAGGCTACAATTGGAGTGTTGTTAATAAATGGTGAGATAGAGCAAACTGAAGCCATCATGCGCAACAGAAACTGCTTTGGACGGAGGGAGGGATTAAAGATGTATTTAAAGAAATTATTACCAAATGCTTTACGAAAACCAGCCACCAGCATAATCAACAGAAAAATTACTGCTATTTGTTTATTTGCCAGGCCTTTTAATACCTCTTCAGGCGTTAGTACATGAAGTATTAAAAAGATAAATATTACAAGCAGGAACAATACAGAAGGCCTTGCCCAATTACTGTATAAAGCAATTATAAGTAAATAGACTGTACTTAATACTACATAAGATAGCAGCATGTTGGCTTAATTGGTTACACTGAAAATTGCATCATAAACACTTAAGATGTGTTTAAGAAAACAACTTCTTTATTTCATCCTCCATTTAAAATAACCTCTAATTTATTACCGGTAAAATTTAGAAAGATAATTTTTATAATTCATTTTCATAGGTTTTTTAAAATTTATGGCCATTTATATTTGGGGTACAAGCAACCATTTTTACATTCAAAATTTTTGTAAGAAAGGTATAGCGGAAAAATGAACTTTATAGAAAAATGAAATTTATGCAGGCATCTGTGAAGCGTGGTTTACATTCGAAAAAGCTTCATTCTTAAAGTATATTTATTTGGAAAACAACTCTGCTATGTCAGATAAAAATGGAAGCAATCTCCTCCCTGGAAGCAATTTGCCAGGAATAGTTTGACCGATGGAAATCAAAAAGCGGTTGAGAAAACCTCAACCGCTTTTTACTGATAAATTATTTTGTCGTAAATATTCTAAAATCCAAACTTGCCAGATTAAGTATTAACGATGATAGATACGCATATCTTTTTGCCGTCACTTTTTCTGGCCACATCTCTTACAAATCTGCAACTACTTTGGTTCCTGTATAACTTACTTTTGGTTTTACTGTAGACACCTCAGAATAAAATGAATTGCCTTGTGAAATCACCGCATTTTGAACAAGGGCATGCGTTCCGGTTGGCCTTGATTTAAGAGCTGCTGCCGGAATAAATATTTTGTTATTTAAGAATCGCAGGTTTGCCATTTGCAGAGACATCACATTTTTAGTCATTACATTCTGAGTGTAATTAAATTGATTCCCCGAAACAAGAACACTGTCTTTCATATCCGTTGAATTTGTAGTCCAGCAATTGCCGGAAGTTTCAATCAAAGAGTTCAAAATTTTAATAGTACTGCCAGGCTTTAACGGGTTGGTAAATTTCATAACCCTCGCTTTTAGCTTTATGATACAACCATCAATCAAGGTATTCTTTGCAAGTATAGTTATCCCTTGCGGTTTTGATGTTTCAGTAACTGTTACAACAGAACATTTAAGCAGCGTTATATTCGATGTGGTATTAGGTGCTGTACATGCGAAATTATTGCCATAGCTATTTTCAAAAGCACAACCTTCAAACTTTATGTTGTCAACATTATGAAACTCACCGGGCTCAATATCAACCCCGGCAGCCGGGTCGTTATGTCCGTAAGCGCCATCGGTAAAGCCGTTGTTTTTAAACTCGCAGTTTTTAAAGTAACCGCCGCTTAACCCGCCTGCCGACATACCCAGCCTTCCGTTATTAAACGATTTTACATTTGTCATTGTAAAATTTGTTGAGTTTGTCCAAACATTATTTATTCTGTCGCCGCTAACCATAATGCCATCAGATTCTGCATGATGCAAATACATATTATCTACTACTACATTATTGCACATTTCAAATCTTAAAAGAATATTATTGCTTTCTGTTACGCTTGGATTATTATCATCAATTCCCGGCGCTCTCGTGGTGCTTTGCACGTTGCCTGTTATCTCCATATTTCGTATTTCCAAATCGTTACAATGGAAGAAATAAAACGGCGATAGCCCACTCGTATAACTTTTTTTTGCAGTACCCACGCTGTAATCAAACGGGCGGAAAAAATTACCGTTTACGCTGATTTTCGTCCCTGCTACGCCAATTAATTTTAATCCTTTACAGTTTGCCCAATTAATGTCCTGAATAGGATCATTTTTAATGCTCCTGTATTTAGCAATGTAGAAAGTACCTGCCGGAAAATTTATTGTGGTATTGTCGTGAGAAGAGGCATAAGCAGCAGCAGCTACAAAGGCATTATAATTATCTGTTTTTCCATCTGCAACAGCCCCAAATGTTGTGATATCGATTCCTGGTGCGATTAACGTTGCGTTTTCAGTAGAAAGCGGGACTCTCGATGTTTTCAGAAGGTCATCTTGCAAATTTTTGTTACAGCTTATTGTCCCGATAGTTAAGGCAAATGCTATAATGGGCACCATAGCAAGGCCCATTTTTGAATGGTGGTTTTTCATTTTCAGAGGATTTTTGGTTTTACCTAAAACGTACCTTAATTTTTATTATTGCCTCAAGAAAATAATTAAGTAATTAGAATATTTTAGGCTGATTGGAATTATCTTAGAAACACACTTTCGTATTGCTTTTGAATTCATCAATAAATAATATTATTTTCGAAACAGATATTAAGGTTCATCTTAGATTATAGATAATTAATAGGGTAATCAAATAGAGTAAGGGTTACCAATTAATTCCTAAATGATTATCAACACAAACAATTACTTTATAAGAAGGAGGGTAAAAAACAAGTGGGCTAAAGCTCTTTCAAACCCAGTAAAGATTGAAATATAATGTATACTTTTTCACAATATGTTTATAAGAAATTAAAGCGAGAACTACAAGATATTAAGGTGCCAAGGGCAATGGATCCTTATGCTGCACTTAAATGATGTAAGTATTTTAAGTGGTAATGGACAAAAATTTTCCAAAATATTTTTAAAGGAAAAGTTTTTTTTTGAATAATTTCTTCGTAGGTTCATGTTCTTGATACAACTGCTAAGTATTAAACTTTTTGCATAAAAAAAAATTATGTATATCTCAGGAAGTATTTAATACCAAAATCTAATATCTTATCTACTAACCTGCCTCTATTTATTTATTACTGCAATGGCACTCAACAATTAGTTTGTTTCTTACCCTTTTGAAAGTTTGTATGCATTACAAATTTTTAAAAGATTGATGTTTTTTGTTGCACCTCTTTGAAAATCACTTAAGCCTTTAACCAAATTATGTGTGCTTATGAATGATTTGATACAACCTGCAACGGAAGCTAAAGTTCGCAGTAAAATATGGCTGTCTTCACCTCACATCGGTAAAAAAGAACAGGAGTTTGTGAATGAAGCTTTTAAGGGTAATTGGGTAGCACCGATAGGTCCAAACGTAGATGCTTTTGAATTGGAACTGGCTGAGTATTTGGGTGATGACAAACATGTTGTGGCTTTAAACTCCGGTACTGCAGCTATTCATCTTGCGCTAATATTATTGGGAGTAAAAAGCAATGATGAAGTAATATGTCAGACTATGACTTTTTCTGCATCTGCTAATCCTATTGTATACCAGGGCGCAGTGCCCGTTTTTATTGATAGCGAGGCCGACACATGGAATATGTCTCCCGATCATCTTGAAAATGCTATCAAACATCGCCTTCGTAAAGGCAAAAAGGTTAAGGCAATTGTTGTTGTACATCTATACGGAATGCCGGCCAAAATGAATGAGATATGCAGTATTGCGGAAAAATATGAGATACCAATATTAGAAGATGCTGCGGAGGCATTAGGATCTTCTGATTGTAATAAAAAAATGGGAACTTTTGGCCAATTCGCCTGTATCTCATTTAATGGAAATAAGATCATTACAACATCAGGCGGCGGCGCATTAGTTTGCGAAAAGCAAAAAGATGCTGAGACAGCACGTTTCCTTGCAAGCCAGGCACGTGACCCTGCCCCCCATTATCAACATTCGCATATTGGTTACAATTATAGATTAAGTAACATCTGCGCCGGTATTGGGCGGGGCCAGCTGATGGTTTTACATGAAAGAGTAAAAGCACGCCGTGAAATTTTTGATCGTTACAGCGAAGCTCTTCAACTTTATTCAGGGATAAGTTTTCAGCCTGAAATAACCGGGAGTTGCAGCAACAGGTGGCTTACAACTATGCTTGTAGATACCCTTTATTCTCCATACAATGTTACTGCGGAACAATTGAGAAATATTTTAGAAGCAGAAAATATTGAATCGCGACCTCTTTGGAAACCTTTGCATCTGCAACCGGTTTTTAGAGACGCTCCGTATTATGGTGAAGATATTAGTGAAGGACTTTTTAATAAGGGCCTTTGCCTTCCTTCCGGCAGCAATATGAGTACGAGTGATATTGAAAGGGTTATTAGTAAAATAACTTTTTTATTTAATTAAGCCAGTTTTATTCTGTAATTAAATCTACTTTAAATGAAACTTACTAAAATTCTCAATATTAAATATATCCCATGTTGGATTATTCTTTTAATGGATATTTTTCACACCATTTTCTCTTTAACGATATCCTACCTTTTAAGGTTTAACTTCATAGTTGAAGATATTAGGCCCAATATTTCTATCAGTAGTTTTTTAATAATAATAGGTATATACAGCACCGCATTTATCAGTTTAAGATCGCATAAGCAAGTCATTCGTCATAGTACTTTCCAGGGCATATCGAAAATGTTTATGGTTGTTGTTATTGTGAATATGGTACTTATTATTACAAATATGGTTTTGTACAGAGCTGACAACATACAATTAATTCCATATTCCATTTTAATTATTAATGCCTTTGTTTCATTTTGTTTTTTAGCTGGCAGCAGAATAGTCATCAGAAAATTATTTGAAGCGGTGTCAAATATTAAAAAGGAACCAATAATTATTTTTGGCGCAGGAAGAATGGGAATAGCTGCTGCTAAAACCATATCAGATAACAGATTTGCTAACTGGAAAGTAATAGCATTTGTAGATGATGATCCGAAAAAAATTTCCAAAAACCTGGAAGGGATACCTATTTATGGCATGAAGCAGGTTATGCAGATAATTACAAGGTATCATGTTACAAAAGTTATTATCGCTACAAGGACTATTTCTGCGGAAAGAAAAAATGAAGTTGCTACTTGTTTTATTGAAAAGGGAATAAAAGTATCTATACCATTTTCACAGCAATCACCCGATGATTTATTTAATATACACCGGCTCAGAGATCTAAAAATCGAAGACCTGCTTGAGCGTGATCCGATTAATATAAATACTCACAAAATTGATGCAAAGATCAAAGGGCAAAGTATTTTGATAACAGGTGCGGCAGGTTCTATAGGAAGTGAAATTGTTCGGCAGGTGGCAAAGTTTCAGCCGGGTATGTTAATACTGGTAGATATAGCGGAAAGCCCATTGCATGCTATTGGTCTTGAACTGGATGAATACAAGGATATCAATTATAAACTGGTAGTATCAAGTGTATGCAATAAAAGGCGTTTGGAAGACATCTTTAAAAACCTTCGGCCCGATGTTGTTTTTCATGCAGCCGCATATAAGCATGTGCCAATGATGGAAGATCATCCGACTGAAGCTATAGTTAATAACGTTTTGGGCACTAAAGTATTGGCCGATTTGTCTGTCAAATATCTTGTAGACCGGTTTGTTTTAATATCAACTGATAAAGCTGTAAACCCAACTAATGTAATGGGTGCATCTAAACGAATTGCTGAAATGTATACTCAGTCTTTAAGTCAGTTGTTATTAAACAGGGTGGATATTGATAACAAATGGCGCAAACCAACCAGTTTTATAACTACCCGCTTTGGTAATGTTCTGGCTTCAAACGGCAGCGTAGTACCTACATTTAAAGCCCAGCTTGATAAGGGTGGGCCCATTACAGTAACGCACCCCGAAATCACGAGGTTTTTTATGACCATTCCTGAGGCAACTCAATTGGTGCTTGAAGCTGCAATAATGGGAAATGGAGGAGAGATATTTGTTTTTGATATGGGCAAGTCAGTAAAGATTTTAGATCTGGCAAAAAAAATGATAGCCCTTGCAGGATACAAACCTGAAATTGATATTAAAATAATTTACACAGGTTTACGGCCGGGAGAAAAACTGTATGAAGAAGTTTTAAGTGATTGTGAACATACCTTGCCAACCTACCATCCAAAAATAAAATTAGCGCAGGCGCAACGTAATAATTATTACAGTTTAAACGAGATGATAATTGAATTAGTTAAAGAGGCCAAGAAAGAATTCGATTGGGACTGTGTAAAAATCATGAAGAGAATAGTGCCTGAATTTATTAGCAATAACTCTAAATATGGAAACCTGGATAAAATGGGAAAAACAGAACAATTGAATGATGTAAGGTTAGAGATTGCTTCTTAAGCCAGATAAGCGGCAACAGAAGCGAAGTAGCCGCGGAAACCAGGCACACAAAAGAGCTTTATTAATTAGTGAAACAAGCACAGAACGGATAAATATTTATAACGCAATTTTAATTTCTAAAAATATTATGCAGCCTGATTTTTTAGAAATTTATTGAAGCAATGACATATATTTATAATAAAAGGAAATTAGAATTTTATTAAAAATTAATGTTAACTCATACATTGTATTAAATAAATTACATGAACTATTTTTTAGGTGATGGAAATGGTAATTACCTGAAAAAATTTATTTTAAATAATAAGAAAAATTATTACTTCATTTATTTTTATTTAAGAAAATAGCTGATAAAAATTTCTTAAACCAATTAAATTACCTGCCTGTGAGTTTTTTCTCCTTCTTTGGTTCTAAGTACATACACCCATACACACTTTTTCTAATTGTTATAATTTCTTCATGCACACCCGCAAAAAACATAGCCTACTTTGAAGACTTAAAACTTACATCTAAATACTCTCAAATCATTGACACTGCTTATGAGGTAAAATTGCAACCAGATGATATTATTCAGATATTTATAAACAGCGTTAACCCGGAAGCAACTGCTATTTTTAATTTGGGAAATGCTGTGCCTGCTGCCGGCGGGGCTTCTCAACCAACTCAGATTGGACCTGCTGGAAATATTAACCGCAATGTTGTGTCTGATCCAACGGCTGGTAATAAGGGATACCTGATAGATAAAGCCGGGGATATTGATTTTCCGGTTTTAGGCAGGTTAAAAGTAACAGGATTAACTACAAGACAATTGAAGGAGCAACTAAAGTTGAAACTTGATAAATATTTAAGTGAACCAATTGTAAATGTTAGATTATTAAATTATAGAATTACTATACTTGGCGAAGTAGCCCGGCCTGGAACCTATGCCATTCCTGGTGAACAAATAACTATTGTTGAAGCTTTGGGTATGGCCGGAGACCTTACCATATATGGCAAACGTGAGAATGTTTTATTGATAAGGGAAGAAAATGGAGAAAGAAAGTTTATAAGATTGAACCTGAATTCATCAAATGTACTCAGGTCGCCATATTATTATTTAAAACAAAATGACGCCCTTTATATTGAACCCGGCACCTCCAAAATTGATACATTGGAAAATGGATTTTACAGAAAAGCTCAGCTTGCTGTCTCATTCCTCGGCGTAATTGCAATAATTACATACCGGTTATTAATTAAGTAATTATTATGGCAGAAAATTTCTTACAAAAATTTCCTGGTTTTTCAAAAGATTCTAGTCTTGAGATTAAAAAAGCCATTTCAAATTATGTGAAGTATTGGCCGCTTTTTCTGCTTTCATCTTTTATAGGATTATTGATCGGTCTTCTTTACCTGCGTTCTACCACTCCAACATACCAGGTTTATAGCAAAATTTTAATCAAAAACGATAAGGGGAACCAAACCACTTCTGCTAATATTTTAAATGACATTGACTTTTTGAGTACAAAAAATAATGTAGATGGCGAGAACGAAATTTTGAAAACAGGTTATCTGTTACGGCAGGTTGTTGATGACTTAAATTTAAATGTTCAATACTTTACTAAAGGAAGTTTTAAGTGGATTGAATTATATAAAACCGCACCCTTTAAAATTTCTGTCATATCACTACAGGATAGTATAAACAGTAAAGAACTTAAATTTAAGTTTTTGGATGAAAGGTTGTTTACTATTTATGGCAATAAAATAAATGGAACCTATCACTTTAATGACACTATAAAAACACCTGAAATAAGTTTTGTGGTTAATCCCCAATCTTCTAATTATAATTTTTCCAAAGAATATGTGGTTAAAATAAATAGTCCTGAAGCTATTACTAATAAATACCTGCTGTCGTCATTTGTCACCATTGTATCTAAAGAATCTAATTTAATACAAATGCAGGTAGTAGAAACAGTGCCTCGCAGGGGAGAAGATCTGCTAAATAAACTTTATGAGGTTTATACAAGAGTTAATAAGGATAATAAAAATACATTGGTAGATACATCTATCAGTTTTATTGATAATCGTTTAAGAGTGGTTACACAAGAACTATCAGGGGTTGAAAGAAATATTGAGCAGTTTAAGAGAAAGAATGATTTGCCCACTGATGTGCAGGATCAGGCGAAACAGGCATTAATTAATTCAAATGAAGTGCAAAAACAATTGGTGCAGCAGGAGGTGCAGATTTCAGTTATTGAGTCAATAGAAAATTACATTAAGAATAACGCAGGAAGAATGGTTCCTGCGGCTTCAGGTATAAGTGATCCTGCCTATCTGGAATCTGTTGATAAATATAATAATTGGGTATTGGAGAGGGATCGGCAATTATCTACTACCAAGCCAGACAATCCATTAATCAAAAATTTAGATGGTCAGATTGAGGGTTTAAGAAAAGATCTTATTACAAGTTTAGGAAATGCCAGGGCAAGTATAACTATTGGTAAAAATGAGTTGTCTAAAAGAAATAGTGGTTTTTTATATGATATAAAAACAGCGCCATCAAAGGAGCGGGCTTTTGTTGATATCGCCAGGCAGCAAAATTTAAAGCAGGAATTATATTTATACCTTTTACAAAAACGTGAAGAGATTGCAATTTCTAAAACCGGTACTTTATCAAACAGCCGGTTAATTGAGCCCGCCAGAACTAATCCAATTCCACTTACCCCAAAAACGCCCTTAATCTATCTTATAACTATCGGGGCCGGATTAATTTTTCCTGTGATCATTATATTCCTGTATAATTTCTTTAATAAAAAGATAAAGGATATAAATGATATTACATCAATTACTAATATTCCCATATTAGGAGAAATAGGGCACAGTAACACAAAGGATCAAATTGTTTTCAAAAGCAATTTAAGGTCTGCATTAGCTGAACAATTCCGGACGTTGAGAACAAACCTTGAATTTTTATACCCGGCTAAAGCACACCAGGTAATTATGATTGCATCGAGTATAAGTGGTGAGGGTAAAACTTTTTCATCCATTAATATCGCTTCCTCTTTAGCCATCTCTGGTAAAAAAGTGGTTCTTGTGGAATTTGATCTTAGAAAACCCTTGGTTTCTAAAAGGCTCAGTCTTCCGAATAATATTGGCATAAGCAATTTTTTGAGTTCTGATATCTCAATGGAAGAGTTGGTGCAGCAATCCTCAATACATCCTAATTTGTTTATAATAAGTTCAGGACCCATTCCTGATAACCCGGGTGAATTGCTTTTATACAACAAAATGAAGACCCTGTTCGAATATTTACGTTTGTCGTTTGATTCTATTATTTTGGATACCCCTGCATTAAGCATTGTATCTGATGCCTTACTTTTAGGAAAATACGCAGATACCACAATTTATGTTGTTCGTAAAAATTTCTCTTTTAAACAACATATAGAAACAGTTAACGACCTTTTTGAAAACGCTAAAGTTCCAAACCTTGCTATAGTTATCAATGACATGAATATGAATGAGAATTATGGCTATAAAAAAGGATACTATAGTTATGACCATGTGACTGATAAGAACCGTGAGGCGAAGCGATTAAAACCAACACAAAATGTAAATTGGAAAATTGTTAAGCGTGCTTTTTCCGGTTTGCTGATGCCAAAACAAAATGCAAAATCGAAAGTTTATGAAAGTGAATTTTCCGGGCTGCTCAAGCCAAAACAAAATGCAAAGTGGAAAGCTAATCAGTATATTTTATTAGGGTTGCTTTTAATTATAGTATTAGTAGTATTATATAATTATGTATTTAAAAACAATGATGATAAAAAAACAATGCCTCAAACTTCATCAGCAAAAAAAAATGGTATAGATACTTCAACGGCGGGTTACGTTACAAATCAACAAAGCTTAAAAGCAGATTCGATCAAAAGAATTACTGCCGAAAAAAATACAGGCAGCTCTGCTGAAATAAAATCTGTTCCGGTTAATTCCCCGGCGGTAAAAAAAGATCAGCCTTCAATACAACAAGATGCAACTGTCGCAGTTAAAAAAGCTCCCGTAAAATATGTAGTTAAAATAAAGTCTTACTTCCACGATGCCCCCGATAAGAACACACGGCGGAGCACCTTTCTTTTGCCATGGGATGATGCTTACGGAATTGTAACAGCATTGGATGAGAATAACGGCTTTGTTTATGTTGTTTTTATAAATCGTGCCGGCCGCACATCTAAAGGCTGGATACTTAAAAGTGATTTGGAAGCGCTTAAACAATAACGCACATTTTAATTGAGATATTTCAAACATAACGCTATTCCTTTTTTCAACAACCTTAAAAAGTTCAACATAAGTTTTAGAATTCATGCATGAATAATAAATCAATTTTAAATTCCGGTCTATGGCAATTACTTAATATAACTCTCGCTGCTATTATTCAGTTTGCTTACTATGGTTACCTGGCAAGAGTGTTGCCTAAGTCAGACTTTGGTTTACTTGCTTTAGCGAATGTATTTATAAACTTTGCAATCTTTATTACCGAAGGCGGCTTAGGTGTGGCTTTAATACAAAGAAGAAAAGTTGAGCAGGGCCACATTTCAGTCGTAATGTTCTCTAATATTTTAATCGCTATTGTTTTTTATGTCATTTACTACTTTTCTGCCGGCGCAATAGCTACGTTTTTTAATAATTATGAGTTGTCGTCAATTATCAAAGTTCTCAGCTTAACATTCATTATTCAGGCTTTTGGCTCGGTGTCTTATTGTATGTCTGTTAAGCACATGGAGTTTAAAACGATATGTATCATTGAAACCGCAGCTAACTTTTTTTCTGCGGTTATGGGAATAATTATGGTGTGGAAAGGGATGGGAATTTCAAGCGTTATTTACTCTACTTTAGGCCGTTCCCTTCTTCGTGCCCTGAGTTATATGGCTGTTAACAAAAAAAATATATTCATTTTTTCTGCTATGAGCAGGGCGCATTTTTATGATCTTTTTTCCTTTGGTGCAGGAATGACCCTCATCAGGTTCAATAATTATTTAAATAGTTTTGGCTTTCAGTCTTTGATTGCAAAAGTAGTTCCTCTTTCTTCCCTGGGTATATTTGAACGTTCTTACAGGATAATGATTATGCCTGCCTCGTATCTTGGAGGAATTGTAGATAGGGTAATGTTTCCAGGCATGTCAAAATTTAATGAAGATGACGAAAAGCTTTATAGTTATGGTAAGAAAATGCTTCGTATAGTGAATGTTATTATGGTGCCTTCAACTGCTTTATTTATTTTGTATGCTAAAGAAATTGTCATCTTACTATTGGGAAGTAAGTGGATGGAAGCAGTACTTCCATTAAGGATATTATTTCTGTCTCTTCCCTTTCGCATTTCTGTTATGATGTGTGATTCTGTTGTAAGGGCAAAAGGTAAAGTTTATAAAGCTGCTTACAGAAAATTCTTATATTCCATAACCCTTTTTCTTGGGGTTAGCATTGCCAGTGTTTGGGGAGTTATAGGAATTTGTATAGCCACAAGTGCTGCTGCAGTTTTTAATTATTTCAACATGGTCTGGCTTGTAAAGAAGCTGTTTCACACTAATTATGCTATATTTTTTGATCCGTTTATTGAGCCTTTAAAATTAGTGTGTCTTGTCCTTCTTTTAACAGCGCCCGTTTACTTTTATGTAAACACTTTTTCCGGGTTTTATCTTACCCCTTTTATTTGTTCTTTTTTACTGCTTATTATCAGTTTTATTTTTATTTTTAAAATGAAGCCTTATGTTTTTGGCGAGACATTGAATTGGTTTATCGGACGCCTGACACTTTATTATAAAAACAAGTGACCAGTTTTAAAATAATTAATCTTAAAAAATTAGTGATCTCTGATGGAAAAAAAAGTTAACTGCTTTCTTAGCGGTGTACAAAAAGCTGGCACCTCATCGTTTTACAACTGGATATCGCAACATCCGGAGATCGAAGGACCGGATGAAATGAAGGATACGCATTTTTTTACCTTAAATAGATATTTTCAAAAAGGGAATAATTGGCTAGAGTCTTTTTATAATAAAAAAAAAGGTGCAAGGGTGCGATTGCAGGGAGCTGTAAACTATATCTTTCTTGAAGAAGCACCAGCAAAAATTTTTGAGTATAATTCAAATAGCAAATTCATCCTCATTCTTAGAGATCCTGTTAAGCGGGCTTTTAGCGCTTTTAAATATTTTGAGAAATTAGGAATAGAAAAACGCTTATTTGCAGAAGCACTTAGTGATGAATTAAATAAGCCGACCAATGAAGACCATTTTCGATACAATTTCACCTATATCAATCATGGGTATTATTTTAAACAATTGCAGGCATGGCTAAAATATTTCAGGAAAGAACAATTTTGCATTCTTATTTATGAAGAGCTATTTAAAAATCCGGAAAATTACATTAGACAAGTCTTTGAATTTTTAGAAGTAGAACCTGATTTCAAGCCCCTGCTAACCAAAAAAAATGAAACAGGCGAAGTAAAATACCGGTGGCTCAATACATTAATTTTTGCTAATCCTAAACTTTTAAAAGTGCTGAAGCGGATAAAATTAGACAGGATAATTTCCTTTTCAACTCGTGTCAGATTTTTAAATTGGTTAAGAGATTGGAATACCGATAAAAATAAAAAGAGGGATGCTTCTTTAAGTATTCAGGACTACAAAGCGTTAAGAAAAAATTTTGAAGAAGATATTATGGGCTTATCACAACTATTAAATAAGAACTTAATGGAAGTGTGGAAGTAGCCGGCCTATGTCTTTTAATGCGTCAATCATTTAAACCATTACAAATATTAATGAGAATTTTATTTCTTGTTACCGGCTTAGGGCATGGAGGAGCTGAGAAACTTTTGTTTACGAAGTGTGCCTATCTTAAAGAACGAGGGTTTACTGTTCAGGTAGTTTGTTTAAAAAGAATTCTTGGATTGGTGCCGGATTTTGAAAAAAAAGGTATTCAGGTAACTTGCCTTAACATATCAAATATATATACTGCGCTTAAGGCACTAAAAGTTTACAGAAAAATAGTTGATGAATTTAAACCCTCAATTATTCATGCTCACATGTTACATGCAAATATTTTTTCACGGGTTGCCGCAATAGGCAGAAGAAAAAAATATGCAATTATTAATACAGTACATGATACAAATAATAAAAAGAGATTTTTATTAAACTACATCTATCGCCTTACAAATGGAAAGGTAGATTTAGTAACCGCTATTTCACAAGAGGCATATCTGGCTCATATAAACAACACTAAAATTTCAAAAGGCAAGATAATTTGCATGTCTAATTTTGTTAACGATGCTCTTTTTAAACATGATAATAGTATTGGGATCGAATACAGGCGTACTTTAAATCTTGAGGGAAAATTTGTTTGGATTGCCGTAGGTCGTTTGTTTCCTCAAAAAGATTATGACAATTTACTTGCAGCTTTCAAATTGCTTTCATCAAAATACTTGCAGGCAGAGTTGCTTATAGTGGGAAACGGGCCTTTAGACAAAGAGTTGAAAGAGATAATTTTAAAAAATGAGTTAAGTAATTCAGTAAAAATGTTAGGGTTGAGGAACGACATTCCTCAGTTATTAAATACTGCTGATGCTTATGTGATGTCATCAGCCTGGGAAGGTCAGCCTATAGCATTAATTGAAGCAGCGTCAACAAATTTGCCTATTGTAGCAACAGATGTAGGTGGAAATAATACTGTAGTACGAGATAATATTAATGGTTATTTAGTGCCTCCAAAAAATTCCGGGGCATTATTTGAAGGAATGGAAAGGATTGTAACTATGAATAAAAAAGATTTAATTGAAATGGGTATAAACTCAAGAACTTTCATTGAAAAGAATTTTTCCGTAAAAGCGCTCGGCCAAAAATGGCTTGAGATATATAATGAAAAGGAAAAGCTATATAGATGAGATAAGGACCGCATTAATTTTTTGCAATTGCATCTCTATTGTTTGTATAGCCTGCCTGTTTTATATTTTTTAGATTCGCCTGTTTATAAGATTACATCAGCAAGATGATCTTCAAAACTTTTAAATATAATATGTAATTTGAAAGGCAATGAAAAACGACTTAAATGGTGAATTAGAAAGGATAAAGTAAAAGGACATGATTGATCTTTCAGCATTTCAAATACCTGATGCTATAAGTATAATAGTGTTTTGTATTTATGCCTTTTATCTATCTTATTTACAATCCAGGAACGGCTATTTTTTCTTCTGCTTTTTTCTGGTTCTTGCTTTGCTTCATTTTGTTACAACAATAATTTATATACCCAACGGAAAAGATGCAATTCAGTATTTTACAATACCCTATAATTTAAATTCCACCTCTCAGGATCCAATATTTGGCCAAGGCGCTTATTTCATTCATTTCTTTACATATTTTCTAATTCGGTTTTTACATCTTTCATATACGGGTTGTTATTTTGCTTATTCAATTTTTGGCTTAACAGCTTATTATATCATTATCAATACAATTATTTATTTAATAAAAAAGTATGATCTATATTATAAAAAACAATTTTTCTATATTTTATTACTTCCCGGCTTACATTATTGGACTGTTGCTTTGGGTAAAGACTCAATAATGTTTTTCTCAATTGCTCTTTTTTTCTCCGGACTTATAAGAACAAATATGGTTTGGACTGGTATTGGTGGCTTTATAATAGGCGTGATTCGCTCTCCCGCCCTCCTGCTTTTTGTGACCGGTATCATTGCAGGTAAAATAATGATGAATAAAAAGGTCAATCTTATTAAAAAGACTTTAATTGTAGCAGCAGGCGTTGTACTAATTATTTTTTTAATGCCTCTTGTGCAAGCCCGTTTAGGAAAATTAGAATCATTGGACTATGAAGGTGTTAATGATTATATCTCTTATAGATTAACCCTGATGCAGGGGAGAGGCTCATATGTTGATATGTCCAACGCCAGTCCGCCGGTAAAATTTTTTAGTTTCCTTGTGAGACCTTTTTTCTATGATGCAAAAGATTTGCGAACATTAGCTAGTTCTTTTGAAAACGTTGTTTGGTTATGTATGTTAGTATTTGTGTTTATCAATCTTAAAAAGAAAATGACATATACCCGGTATGGCGTGATTTACAGTATGCTTTTTTTTAGTTTCATTATTGCGGCAACTGCTCATTCCACCACTCTAACTAATCTTGGCATTGCTGTTAGAATGAAAACAATGTATTTTATTCCTTTGTATATTCTCGTTTTTTTAAGTTACGATTTTAAAATAAGACAGATGGTTGAAAAAAATAAGGTGAAAGAATTTATCAGGCATAAAAAGTTGGAGATGGCACATCACACGTCACTTTAAAAGTTAGATATAAAGCTTTAGTTGCTCTGTAATGTAAACTTCTTTCAGACTATTATTTCTGCTATTAGTAATAGTTTTTTTGTTTTAAGGTCGAAATATAATTACTTAATACCAGCGAAAGCTACACAGGGTTTAAACATTAATATATTCTAAATTCTGAAAAGACATGGCTTTATGTGCTTATCGTACCATTTTATTATCAGTTAGAGAATTTTGCTATATTCTGTTACTACTTTTTGCTACTTGCATAAGAACGTTTGCCCAGCCAAATACTGCAGATTTAAATAACTCATCACACGGCCCCATCACTATTAGTGTAACAAAATTTGGGTTAAAAGGGGACGGCAGTAATGAGTATAAAAAATTTAAGGAAATGGTTGATTGGATCAATATACATCCCGGCAAAGTGCAGGTATTATTGTTTGAGCCGCAAAGGAAATATTTTATCAGTCAGCAAATAACAAATCCGGTATTGGCTTTGGAAGATATAGCTTTTGTAAATGTGCAAAATTTAATTATTAACGGGCAGGGTGCAACACTTGTTTTTGATGGGCACTTTGTGAGAAGTAATTTTTTTCAACGAATGGCCCGCATATATTTTAAATTTTGTAAAAATTTAGAAATTGACAATCTTATAATTGATGGTCAAAGAAATGTAACAGTAAATGATCCTTCGTTTACCAATGGTAAAACCAATGGCGTAAGGGTTAATAGTCATAGCTTTTGCATACAAGCCTGCAGTACTGTAAAACTTGTAAATTGTACTTCAATAAACGCTTTGGGAGATGGCTTCAATATAACTTCCGATTATGAAAGTAAGCCAAGAATACCTTCCAGGGATATCGAGATTTTTAATTGCAAGGCGTATTATTCGGGAAGGCAAGGTATTACTATTGGCAATGTTGTAAATATTGCTATTAAGAATTCAGAATTTTCCTATACAGGCCAGGGGCCTAAAAATTCTCCATATTTTGCACCTGTTTCGGGTTGTGATATTGAACCAAACTGGGGCGATTCAACCACGTCATCTGTAACTGTTATGGAGAATACCAAAAATATTTATATAACTAACTGTAAGTTTATAGCCAATTTTCATTCTCAATTTGTCTGCGGTGGAAATCCAAAAAAATATGGCAACATTCATGTTGATAGTTGTTATTTTTCTGATGAAGATATTATCAAAGGTTATCGTTCAGAAGGTATCTATTCAATAGGATTAAAATCTACTATCACATTTGAAAATTCTACATTAATATGTAAGTACGCTGTAATAAGCCTTGCCAAATTTGCGAAACCAGACGAGTTAGGTAAGTCTGAAATTATTTTTAGAAATAATCACGTAACTTTTGGTCAGCGTCAATGGATGGCTTCTTCTGAAGGAATGAAATCTATTTTAATTGAAAACAACAAGTTTATTGGAACAGTTACAGATACTGATCTCCTTAAAAAAAATGTAGAAACTTTCATTAGTTTAAAGAAAAACGGCGTTGCAGTTTGGAGGAATAACTATGTTTTTACACCGGCAGATAATATTAGCAACAGCAAGCCTTTTGCTGAATTTACAAATTGGATAATTGATAACCCGAAATTTGAAACGGAGGTTAAGCTTGGCGCAGTTTCAAAAATTAGAATCATCGCTAAAGGTGGTTCAATCAAAGAAAAATCAAAAAGGCCTGATTGGATAATTATTGAAAATTAATTGCAGTTGATTTTTTACCCAATTAACTATATCTTCAAAGAGCGCTGATTAAAAATATAATAATCTAAAATGGATAAAAAACTTTCAGGACGTGGGTGGAGGAAGTTTGTTAGTTACATAAAGGCAGTTGCAAAATTTAAGGAAGATAAAGTTACAACCCAATTATTTCAAAGGCTTCCTTATCAACTCAAGGTTCTTGCGGCTTCTTACAAAGGATTAAAAAATCATAAAAAAAGGTTTACAGGTTTCTACGATTATTATTATAAAATTTACAAACAATTGTGGACAGCAGATTTAGATCAGGTGGTCAGGTTTCAAAATTTAAAAATTGAACAATTATTAATTGAGGCAATAACGTTTTCAGATTGGTATAAAGAAAAAGCACAGGCAAAAGGAATTAGCATTGATGATATAAAGAGAGATCCTGTAGCAGCTTTGAAGCGCTTCCCTATTTTACAGAAAGAAGAGAGAAGAAATTTTACCAGTAAAATAATAAATAACAATCCCGAACGGGTCGTAGCTAATATCGGGTATACAAGCGGAACAAGTGGCAGCCCATCTTTAAACTTAACAGATAAAGAATCCATCAATGCAGGGTTTGCACTTTGGAAAAGATTTCATACTTCTATCGGACTTCCGGAAACAAAATTTAGAAATGTAAGATTTTCAGGAAAAATATTAGTTGAGCCTGATTGCAAAAAGCCGCCTTTCTGGGTATATAACTTTATAGAAAAGCAATTGTTGATGTCGAGTTACCACCTGTCGGACGTACACATGAAGCATTACATTCGTAAGCTTAATAAATTCCGTCCGATACTTTTAGATGGTTATCCTTCTGCTTTTTACATTATTGCGGATTATGTTAAGAGAACCGGTTTGTCTCTCACGTTTGCCCCAAAAGCAATTGCTACTACTTCTGAAACTTTGTATGATTATCAAAGGAAGTTAATTGAAGAAGTATTTAAATGTAAAGTATTTAACCAGTATGCATCAAGCGAGGGAGGTCCTTTTATTACTGAATGTAAAAATGGTAACCTCCATATAAATCTGGATTCAGGCTACTTTGAATTCAATCGCCCTGATGGCACAGAAGCACAGCCTGGTGACACTGCAGAATTGGTAGTAACAAGCCTTAAAACTTATAAAATACCTTTAATAAGGTATGCTATAAAAGATATTGTAGAATTACCTCCGGAGGCAAAAGATTGCGGTTGTGGTTGTAAAATGCCAATGGTTCAAAAAATTGTTGGCAGAGAAGACGATGTATTATGGACAAAAGACAGGGGCTATGTTGGCAGAATGGATACAGCGTTTAAAGGTTTAAAGCATATTCTTAAAACTCAGATAGTTCAAAAATCGCCGGAGCTGATAGAAATAAATTGTATTGTAGATAATTATTATACAGAAGACATAGAAAAAATTTTCCTGGATAATTTGCGTGAGCGCTTAGGGACATCTATTAACATCAGGTTTTGTTATGTAGATGATATTTCATTAGGAAGCAATGGTAAGTTTGATGCCGTAAAGCGGGAGTTCCCATTGCCCGTAAATATTAATTGATAATTAAACTCCATGAAGGTATTGCGTGTTACAACAGTTCCACAATCCCTGCACCAACTCCTTAAACCACAATTAGATTTTTTAAAAAATGATTTCGAAATAATAACTGCTTCCGGTCCCTTCGACCAGGAACATATAGATAAATATGGCCCATGGGAATATAAACACTATGAAATAGCATTGACAAGGAAAATTAATCCTTTCAGGGATTTAAAAGCTATTCTACAATTATATAAAATCATTAAAAACGAAAGGGTAAACATTATTCATACTCATACACCTAAAGCAGGTTTGGTTGGTATGCTGGCAGGGTTATTGGCGGGTACCAAAATTCGTTTGCATACGGTGGCAGGGATGCCTTTTGTTGAGACCAAGGGTCTTAAAAAGAAAATTTTAATTGTACTTGAAAAATTAACTTACAGGATCGCCCACCAGGTAATGCCTAATTCTTTTGGCTTGCTCAGTTATATTATTGATAACAAATTGGCAGCAAAAAAAAAATTAAAAATTCTTGCAAATGGCGCAACCATTGGTGTTGACATGGATTATTATAAAAGGACTAAAGATGTAGAAAAAGAGGCAACTGCTTTAAAGTCTGAATTAAAAATTGCGCCTGATGATTTTATTTGTTGTTATATCGGCCGTTTAACCAGACAAAAAGGTTTAGAAGAACTTATAACTGCATTTGGTAAAATACTGTCTTCTAATCCTGCAATTAAACTAATACTATTGGGAAGGTATGAGCAACATTTAGACCCCATTGAAGATAAATACATTGAAGCCATAAATGCAAACTATCAAATCATGCATCTTGGTTATAAAAACGATATAAGGCCATACCTGGCATTGAGTAATTTATTTGTTTTTCCGAGCTACCGTGAAGGCATGCCAAATGTTGTTTTACAGGCAGGTTGTTTCGATCTGCCTTGTATTGTAACTGATATACCGGGATCAAATGAAATTATAACAGATGGTTACAATGGTTTAATTGTAAATAAAAAAAGTGCAGATGAATTATTCAATGCTATTAATTATTTGATAGAAAATGTAGAAATAAGAAAAGCTATGAGTAGATGTGCACGGGATGAAGTTTCCAAAAAGTATAATCGGATAGTAATATTGGAAGAATTAAAAAAAGAATACTACAGATTGATAGATGAAAAGAATATTTGAAATTATATCATCTCTTGTGTTACTGATTGTGTTCAGCCCGGTTTTATTAATAACCGGGGTACTGGTTAGGATATTTTTGGGCGCACCTGTAATGTTTTTTCAAGTGAGGCCTGGTAAAGATTGCAAGCCTTTTAAATTGCTAAAGTTTCGTACAATGACAAACGCACGGGATGAGAAAGGCAATATGTTAACTAATGAAATGCGCAAGACTAAATTCGGGAATTTTTTACGCTCCACAAGTTTGGATGAATTGCCTGAACTATTAAATATATT
>JANLXV010000025.1:0-4182 GCA_031365305.1 Chitinophagaceae bacterium | reverse complement strand
AGAAGAAAACAGAACCCGTTCCTATTCACTAAACAGATTGGCAATAAATTTAGGATGGGGCTTCGGTGGAGGTTTGGGAGGACTGGTAGCATCATATAGCTATGAATTATTGTTTTGGGTTGATGGTATTACCAATATTGTAGCAGCAATCATGCTTTTTGTTCTTCTTTCTCCTTTTAATGAACGAAACAAAACACAAAAGAAATCTATCCCAATTTCTCAACCGTCAGCTCAACCACATAAGGATAGGATTTTTATGGTTTTTATAATCCTCGTATTTTTATTTGCGGCTTGTTTTTTTCAAATCTTTACCACACTTCCTGTTTTCTATAAATCTGATCTCCATTTAAGTGTATTGTTTATTGGAATTGTAATGGCTTTAAACGGTTTAATTATCGCAATTGTTGAGATGATCCTTATTTTTAAATTAGAAGGAAATAAACCCCCGCTGCATTTTGTCTCACTTGGTACAGCCTTAATAAGTTTGTCATTTTTGGTTTTGGTATTACCGTTAGGCAGCGTTCAACTTATAGCTTTAACAGCAATGCTTCTCATAACTTTCGGAGAGATGCTTTCCATGCCTTTTATGAATTCATATTACATTTCAAGAACCAATGAAAATAACCGGGGGCAGTATTCGGCAATGTTTACTGTAGCATGGGCTACAGCGCAGGCATCCGGCCCGTATGCCGGCGCGTTAATTGCACAACATTTTGGCTTTAATACCCTTTGGATTCTAATTGCATTGATTTGCCTTTTTCTTAGTGTATGTTATTGGAAACTGCACACCCGGCAAGTAATTTTACCTGCTTAAAAAATCTTTGAAAGATTGCTGCATGTAGGCTTTGCCCAATAATAACTGGTTGCTGTCTACGCCTGAGTTATAAATAACTTTTCCGGCAACATTGTCAAAACTTACAGCACCCTTTGGCGTTACCAATCCAAAGCCGTCATTAAAAATATAAAACGCAAATTGACTGGCTGTTGAATCAAACAAATCTTTACTCCAAAGCCAGCCAGAATTATTAAGATGTAATTGTTTTAAAAGAGTATACGCTATATCCGTTTGAGAGCCAATTGTATTAATCACTACGCCTTTTTGTTGTAGGGCGCCGCCGGCGAGGATTAATGGTATTTTGAATTTTAAAGGCGCATCATTTGCATCCATTCCGGGACGGGGAAAGCCATGATCAGCAACCAGAATAATAAGCGTAGAATCCCACCAGGGCTGTGTTTTAGCCCCTCTGATAAAACTACCTATTGCCTCATCCGTGTAAGCAAAAGAGTTTTTAAAAAGTGTAGTTTCATCATTACCTGCATATCTTTTCCCAAATGGAATATCGTATGGCGGGTGGCTGCTTAGTGTAAATAATGTTGAAAAGAATGGCTGCCTTTCCCGATTGAGATCCTCTAAAAATTTTTGCAATAAAATATGGTCGTGAACACCCCATTTCGAATTGTAAAACTTCTTCTCAAAATCATCTTCACTTATGAGCCTGTCATACTTTCCATTTAATAGGTAAGACTTAATGTTAGCAAAAGCCAAGTCACCTCCATAATAATAACTGGTATAATAGCCCTGGCTTTTTAAGACTGTGGATAATTGTGGAAGACGTGCGGTTTTGTTGGGCGTTTTAATAATTGATGTAAATGTTTGAGTGGGGTATCCACTAAGCAACGCTACAAGGCCTTTCTCACTTCTATCACCACTGGCATAAATGTTTGTAAATAAAACGCCATCAGCAGCAATCGAATCAATATTTGGCGTCACTCCTTTTTCTCCGCCAAGGCAGCCAATAAATTTAGAAGTATAGCTTTCAAGAATAATGAAAATGATGTTTGGCTTTGGGGTGTTAAAAATGTTGATAGAATGCTCGTTGGAATCTATTCTATAAATAGAATCTATCAAAGACTTTGCTTTCTCATCATCCATAAAAACGTAAGGGTTCTCTTTATGAAAATCTTTCCTGAAGACAGAATGCACAAAGTTCCAGGGGAGGTTTACGGCCGCATGATTAGCGAAAATTTTATCAGAAAAATAAACATCGCTTTGGTTTGCAGGTATTTGTTGCAAGCCTCCGCGGCCAGGTATAATGAGTATAATTAAAAGAAGAAAAGAGAATAAAATTGATACGAAAGTTCTTGGAGTGTTTAATACAAAAAATGGGTGAATAAATTTCACATACAAAGCAATAAATAAAGCTGTTATTAAAACAAAAATGACACTTAATAAAAGCAATGGCGCTGAAGAAACTGACGCTGCCATTTCTTTAGGCGATCTTAAATATTGCAACACTGCCGAATTTATTCTATATCCCCAGGCTGTATAAAGTTCCAGGTCTGCGATCATTAAAAAACTTATAGCAACCACAACAAAAATGGTATAAGCTTTTATCACTCCAGCTATCCTGAATTTTGAAAAAATATCTTTACACACAATTAAAAGAAATGGAATAATTGAAAGATAGGCGGCAAATGAAATATCGAGGATTAATCCAAAACGAAAAACATTAAAAATTTCAGTGGATGATAGTTTGTTGCTTTCCTCGTGATGATATAAAAGGAATATCGCCTTTATAGCAATGAAATATATTACCCAGGATAAAAAGTAAAGAACATTTTTTATAGCCGGATATTTTTTCAACAATAAAATTATTTGGTGGTACAATGTATTGTAAATAAAAAAACCTGTAGTTAACTACAGGTTTAATTTTAAAATATTGATTTGCTGTTATATGGTTTTCACTGTTGTAACTGCGTTTAGTTTGCTGGTCATTGGTATTACCTGTCCCATTGCTTCAATATTACCGTTTGAGTCAACCGTTGTATTTCTTGATTTAATTAACCCTGACTTAATATCAACAATTTGTTCGCCTGATATTTTGCCGGTTGTTTTAGTAGCTACTTCCATGCCCTGCATTTCAGCTTTCGTATCAGTAATTAAATTCCCGGACACAGCCAAGGTTGCTTCTGTATCGCTAATAGCAGTAACTGTATAGGTGGTATGTCTTGATACGCCATTCTTTGAAGTACTGTCACTCCATTTGTCGCCTACTTTAGCTTTAGCTGGTAGCACTAAAAAGGCCTCACTTAAGCCATAGCCGCTCTCTTCTGCATTGCCCATCAATTGTTGCATCATCATACCCATCATGCCCTGTCCACTGGTTGAGGTAGTGTCTTTAACCACAGATACAATTTTGCCTGCCTTATCAATCATTACACTTTTAGGGCTATTGATCATGCCTTTCATATCCTTTCCCATCTCGCCATCCATATCTTCTTTCTTATCTGAATCAAAGTTCATATCATTTCCCATTGCAGATAAATTAGCGGTAACCTTAGTATACGTTGTAGAAAGATCAAAGCCTTTATCGGAAAGATTTTTTACCTCAACATTATTAGAGGTGAAAACAGCAGCTTTTGAATCAATGGACTGGCCACCCATCTCCTGGGCAGAGGTAGCAGTAAACTTATTTTCAATTACAAATTTTTGTCCTTTCATCAAAGAAACTGTGCTGTTGGTTTGAGCTGAGGCAGCAGAAACCAAAGTTGTAACTGCAATTATAAAAGAGGCAATTTTTTTCATGAGTTTTTTTAATGTTTTGAGGCGCAAATATACTTGTATAGATCTTCATTTTAAAAGTGGCTTCCTAATTTAACAAACTTTCTTCCGGCGCAAATTTGTATTATTGTTTATGAAGAATGAACCAGCCGCACAATATATTTTTTTAGCCTTTTGCTGGGTGTTGTATTGTGTAGTACATAGTTTTTTGGCTGATGACAGGGTGAAGAATACTTTTAAAAAAATCATGAAGGACAACTACAAGTATTACAGACCTGTTTATTCCATTTTCGCAACCATTACACTCATTGCCGTTTTATGGTTTCATTTTTCAGTTGATCCTATCAGGATTTTTACGCCGCCCCTTCTAATTAAATCTTTAGGTTATCTGATTGCTTTCATCGGCGCCACAATTATGGCTATCTGTATCCAAAAATATTTTTATGAACTTAGTGGATTGAAGGCTTTAAATAATGAGGCAGCAAAAAACACTCTACAAAAAAATGGATTGCATCAATTTATTCGCCACCCACTTTATTTCGGAACGCTAACTTTTATCTGGGGATTAGTTATTGCAATGCCTTTTTTAAATCATCTTATTGCGGCAGTAATTATTACAA
>JANLXV010000022.1:0-8569 GCA_031365305.1 Chitinophagaceae bacterium | reverse complement strand
GAAACGAGTAAGGACAAAGATGGACTTACACAGGAAGAATTTGTTGTAATGAAAATATTAGAAACGAATTAAGTCTGTATTTAATTTATTGCTTTTTAAACTTTATCACTTAGTTCAAGCCAGCGCATTTCTTTTTCATTAAGCGACGATATTATTTTAGTAATGCGTTCCGTAGTTGTCATTAAATCTTCATATTTCAACTTTCCGGAATTTAACTCTTCCTGCAATTTTGATTTTTCTTTTTCAAGATTTGGGAGCTCCTTTTCAAGCTGCTCAAATTCAAATTTTTCTTTAAATGATAATTTTGTTTTGCTTGGTTTTACTTCCGCTGAAACTGCCTGCTGTGGTTTGTTTTTAGCTGCTGATACCTCAATAGCTTCTTTCTCTTTCCACATTCTATATTGGGAATAATTGCCGGGAAAATCTTTTACAATAGCATCACCTTCAAAAGCGAAAAGATGATCAACAACACGATCCATAAAATACCGGTCATGACTTACAATCATTAAACATCCGGGAAAGTCTCTTAAAAAATCTTCAAGCGTTCGCAGGGTTTGCAGATCAAGGTCATTGGTGGGTTCATCAAGTACAAGAAAATTAGGATTTTCAAAAAGAATGCTTAGCAAATGCAGTCGTCTTTTTTCGCCACCACTTAATTTACTGAGTGGCGTGTATTGCTGCTCTGCAGAAAAGCCAAACTTTTCCATAAACTGGGTAGCGCTTATTTTAGAACCATCTGCTAACGGAAAAAATTCTGCAAAATCTTTTACATATTCTATCGCCCTTTTATCTTCTTTGTATTGTAAGCCTTCCTGCGAAAAATTACCAAACACCACAGTTTCACCATGGTTTATTTTTCCGCTATCTGGCTGTTCAAGACCTAAAGCAATTTTCAAAAAGGTTGATTTACCAACGCCGTTTTTACCAACCACACCTATGCGTTCCGCCTTTTTAAATGTATAATCAAATGCTTTAAGAATTGGTTTATCGCCATAAGATTTATACACCTTTTTCATCTCGAGTATCTTTCCACCAAGCCTTGTCATTTTTACATTCAGGCTTACATCGAATACTTCCTTGGTTACACTTAATTTGTCTTCGAGATTATGATAGGCGTCCTGCCGGCTTTTTGATTTTGTAGTTCGGGCCCGCGGTTGTTTCCGCATCCACTCAAGCTCCTTACGTAACAGGTTTTTATCTTTGCCTAATTCACTTTGTTGCACTTCTTCACGCAATGCTTTTTGCTCCAGGAAGTAATCGTAGTTGCCTTTGTACACATAAATTTTTTCATCATCCAGTTCTATAATTTCATTGCAAACGGTGTCTAAAAAATAGCGGTCATGGGTTACCAGTAAAAGCGTAATTCTTTGGGCCGATAAAAAATCTTCGAGCCATTCTATCATTTGAACATCAAGATGGTTTGTTGGCTCATCCAATATCAACAAACACCGGCCTTCATGCAGCTTGGCCTCAATTAAACTTTGCGCAAGTGCCACCCGTTTCTTCTGACCACCACTTAGGTTTTTTACCTTCTCATTTAAGTGATTCAGGTTGAGTTTACCTAAGATCTGCTTAAGATCACTTTCAAAATTCCAGGCATTGTATTTATCAATGTCAGCAATAAGATTGTTCAGTTTGTCTTCATTCTCGCCACCTTCTTCAAGATACATTTCATATTCCTTCACCGTCTTCACCACAGGATTATCAAGTCGCAATACATTATCCCAAATAGAAAGATCGTTTTCAAATACAGTATCCTGCGAAAGCATAATAACCTTTACATCTTTATGTACCCAAACTATTCCATTGTCAGCCGTATCTAAACCTGTAATTATTTTTAATAGAGTTGATTTACCGGAGCCGTTTCGTGCAACAAAAGCTATTTTATCACCTTCTTCTACATAAAATGATATGTTTTTAAACAATTGCCTGATCCCAAAACTCTTGCTGATATTTTCTACTGAAGCATAGTGCATGACGCAAAGTTAACTTTGAATATCACGCAAAGGCGCTAAGTTAAAAGGCGCAAAGGTTTAAGTTGAAAATATCTTCGCCTTACATTGATAGATTTTTTGCGTCTCTGCGTCTTAGCGCCTTTGTGTGAAAAATAATCTCAGCATCTTTGCCGGAAAGTAATAACTGAACCAATGCAAAACAGTTTCATTCATACTACTGCTGTTATAGATGAAGGTGCAATAATTGGCGAAGGCACCTTTATATGGCACTTCAGCCACGTAATGCCAAAAGCTATCATTGGCAGAAACTGCAACATCGGGCAAAATTGTTTTATTGATAATAATGCTCTCATAGGAGATCGGGTAAAAATCCAAAATAATGTATCTGTGTACAGCGCTGTTATCATTGAAGATGATGTTTTTATCGGGCCATCCGTGGTTTTTACCAATGTGATTAATCCCAGGAGTTTCATAAACAGGAAAGCTGAATTTAAAACCACTTTGGTTAAGAAAGGCTGTACAATCGGTGCAAATGCAACTATTATTTGTGGTAATATTATCGGCGAATATGCCCTGGTTGGCGCCGGCGCCGTGGTAACATGTAACGTGTTGCCTTATGAATTGGTAATGGGCAATCCTGCATCTCATGGTGGATGGGTAAGTAAATCCGGTGAAAAATTACTATTTGATGAAGATGGAGAAGCCATTTGTCCATTGACAAAAGAAGTGTACAAACTTGAGGAAAACGCTGTAACCTGCCTTTAACGATTGCTAACATCTAAATTCTATATTTTTGCCGGCCTTTATAAATGCGTAAATAATGAAGCATACCATACTCATTACAGGTGGCGCCGGGTTTATTGGGTCTCACCTTACCCGGTTATTTGTAACTAAATATCCTGCTTACAATATTGTAAATCTTGATAAGCTAACCTATGCAGGCAACCTTGAAAATTTGAGAGATATAGAACATGCGGCTAATTATACATTTATAAAAGGTGACATTGTTGATGCTGGATTTATTAAATCTCTTTTTGAAAAATACCGGTTTACAGGTGTTTTGCATTGTGCAGCAGAGAGTCATGTAGACCGTTCAATCACTGATCCACTTTCTTTTGTAACTACTAATATTGTAGGTACTGCTACCTTATTGCAAGCTGCAAAAGAAGCCTGGAACGATGATAAAAGCAATAAATTATTTTACCATATTTCAACTGATGAAGTGTATGGCTCATTGGGTAACGAAGGTTATTTCACTGAAGAAACGGCTTACGACCCCAGGAGTCCTTATTCCGCTTCCAAGGCGTCATCAGATCATTTGGTAAGAGCATTTTATCATACGTATAAACTGCCTGTAATCGTCTCCAATTGCAGCAATAATTACGGGCCGTTCCATTTTCCCGAAAAGCTTATTCCGTTGTGCATTAATAATATTCTAAATAAAAAACCTTTGCCTATTTATGGTAAAGGAGAAAATGTAAGAGACTGGTTATTTGTAGAAGATCATGTGAGAGCGATTGATACTATTTTTCACAACGGGAAAGTTGGCGAAACCTACAATATTGGTGGCCATAATGAATGGAAAAATATTGACATCGTTAAAGAACTTTGCCGGCAAATGGATGATAAACTGAGAAGGGCAAAAGGCGAATCTGAACAACTGATCACTTTTGTGCAGGACAGGGCAGGTCATGATATGCGCTATGCCATTGATGCCACAAAATTAAAAACTGAATTAGCCTGGCAACCATCATTACAGTTTAAAGAAGGCATATCAAAAACCATAGATTGGTATTTAAACAACCGGCAATGGATTGATGATGTAACCTCGGGCAATTACCAGAAATATTATGAAACGCAATACGGTTAATAAGGCGGAATAATTTTTAAGTTTTTACAACTATCTCATGAAAGGAATTGTATTGGCTGGCGGATCAGGAACAAGACTTTATCCCATTACAATGGGTATCAGTAAACAGCTTATGCCTATTTATGATAAGCCAATGATCTATTATCCGCTAAGTACATTAATGCTCGCAGGTATAAAGGAGATATTGATCATAACTACACCAGATGACCAGGCGCAATTTAAAAAGTTATTGGGTAATGGATCGCAATGGGGTTGCGTAATTGAATATGCCGTACAACATCAGCCGAACGGCCTGGCGCAGGCATTTGTTATAGGAGAAAAGTTTATTGGTAATGATGCGGTGGGTTTAGTATTAGGCGATAATATTTTTTATGGCAGTGGTTTTTCACAATTGTTACAACAATCCAGTTCCCCGGATGGTGCGATCATTTTTGCTTACCCCGTTACTGATCCTGAAAGATATGGCGTGGTAGAATTTGATAAGAATTTCACGGCCTTAAGCATTGAGGAAAAACCGGAAAAACCCAAATCTTCTTATGCGGTGCCGGGCTTATATTTTTATGATAATAGTGTAGTTGAGATTGCTAAGAATATAAAGCCTTCCCCCCGTGGAGAATATGAAATAACGGATGTAAACAAAGTTTACCTTGATCAAAAGAAATTAAAAGTAGCTGTGCTTAACAGGGGTTTTGCCTGGTTAGATACAGGTACTTTTGAATCGTTGCACGACGCTTCTGAATTTGTAAGAGTAATAGAAAAGCGCCAGGGTTATAAGATTGGCTGTCTTGAAGAAATTGCTTACCGCATGAAATACATTTCGAAAGAACAGTTGGTAAGTTTAGCTGACAAGTTTGCGAAAAGCGGTTATGGGGAATATTTAAAAACGATGGTTATAGGAATATGAATGATGATGTTAAAAACATTTTTTTAAACGTATTTACTAAGTAGCCTTTCAGGCAAAGCGAAATGCAGAATCAATTAAGGCAACATTTAAAATTTACATTATTACATCGCTGGAGAAGCAGGCATAACGCTATTCAAGGCGTTAAGCTTGGCAAAAATGTGTTTATTGAAAAGAATGTTCAATTAATGAGATATCCTGATAACATTGTAATTGGTGATAATGTGGTGATTAAGGAAGGAGCAAGAATATGTGCCTGTAATGCCGGCGCTTCGGTAAGTATAGGTAACAATACAACAATCGGGTATCATACTTTTATCTTCTCCTCAAATAACATTACAATCGGTAATGATTGTTTGGTTGCGCCCTTTGTTTATATCGTTGACAGCAACCACCAGGCAGAAAAGAATAAATTAATTAATCAGCAGCCTAATATATCAGACCCGATAAAAATTGGTAATGATGTTTGGATAGCTTCAAATGTTACCATTTTAAAAGGCGTAACTATAGCCGATGGTGCAGTTATAGCAGCCAATTCCGTGGTGAACTGCGATGTAGGAGCTAATGAAATTTTTGGTGGTACACCTGCAAAAAAAATAAGCGAACGGATTTGAAAACAGGTTTTATAATTATATGCCGTTATTCATCAACAAGGCTTCCGGGTAAAATTCTTAAAGAAATAGCCGGAAAGCCAATTATAGAGTACATCTTAGACAGAATAAAACGTGTTACCACTTCCGAACATATTGTGATTGCAACTTCCAATGAAGATTCTGATCTGCCGATAGTTAACTGGTGTAAGACTAATAATGTAGAGGTCTATTGCGGCTCATTGGAAAATGTATCTAAAAGGTTTTTAGACTGTGCAAAAGCCTTTGAATTTGATTTTGCTTTTCGCATTAATGGGGATAATCTTTTTACAGATGCAGATCTTTTGCGGGAAGCCTATGAATTGTCTCAATTGAAACAATATTCATTTATCAGCAATGTTCATCAGCGTACATTTCCTAAAGGCATGAGTGTTGAAGGCGTTGATGTAAATTTGTACGCAACGGCTTACCCGGACTTTACCGATAATGATAAGGAGCATGTAATGACCTATTTTTACAGGCACTTAAATCAATTTAAATATTATTTTATATACAATACAAATCATCCCGAAATGGCGGGCCTTCAATTAGCAATAGATACGCCGGAAGATTTTATGCTTGCAACAAAAATTGCAGCACATTTTACTAATGAACAAGCTGACTATGGATTAGCTGCCATGTCCCGCATATTAAAAACTTTAGATCTTGAATAACTTCAAAGGAAAACATGGACCGTTATTAATCGCCGAAATTGGCGGAAATCATGAAGGTGATTTTAATTATGCAAAAAAGCTGGCAAAACTTGCCATTGATTCCGGTGTTGATTATGTAAAATTTCAATTATACAGTGGTGATACTTTGGTAAGCAAGGTTGAAAGTGAACAACGCAATCAGCATTTTAAAAAGTTTGAGCTAACAAAAGAAGAACACATAGAGCTGGCAGAAATGTGCTATTCAGGCGGTGCTAAGTACACCGCTTCTGTGTGGAACACTGCGTTTATAGAATGGATTGATAAATACATCCCGGTTTATAAAATTGGTTCCGGCGATTTAACCGCCTATCCCGTTTTAAAATATTTTGCCTTATTAGGAAAGCCACTGATTATCTCCACCGGTTTGGCTACCCTGGATGAAGTGCTGGCTTCGGTTGAGTATATTCAAAAAATTAATCCCATTTATTTATCACCTGATCAGTTAGCCATTCTTCAATGCACATCAATGTATCCCATACCTTTTAGTGAGGCCAATCTTAATGTGATGAAAACCTTTAAAGAGGCCACCGGGTTAACTGTTGGTTATTCAGATCATACAGAAGGCGCCCTGGCCTTAGAGGTTGCCGCCGCTATGGGTGCAGAGGTTTTAGAGTTTCATTTTACTGATGAAAGAGAAGGCAAGGCTTTCAGAGATCATAAAGTATCCTTAATCAAAGCAGAGGTTGAAGCACTTATTATTAAATTAAACCATATCGAAGTTTTAAAAGGGTCATCAATAAAACAACCTGTTGCCTCGGAAATTAATAATGGTCATCTTATCTCTTTCAGAAGGGCGGTTTATCTCAACAAATCCTTAAAAAAAGGTGAGGTGATCAATAAAGATGATCTTATTGTTCTCAGGCCAAATAATGGTATTGATGCAAGAGACTTTGATAAACTTCCAGGGAAAACTCTTGTTACTGACATTAGTGCTTACCATAAGTTAGAATGGAATATGCTGGCTTAAAAACTTAACTTCTAAAGATGAATCCGGTTCTGGTTACAGTATATATTACAAACTACAATTACGGCAAATATATAAGGCAGGCGATAGAGAGTGTGCTGCATCAAACGCTGCAGGGTTTCGAGTTGATCATTATTGATGATGGATCAACAGATAACTCAAGAGAGATCATTGAAGAATATACTAACCATCCCGCTATTCAAATTATTTTTCAACTAAACCGCGGTCTTAATGTAACCAATAATATTGCTTTAAGAGCGTCGAAAGGAAAATATATTGTAAGGCTTGATGCTGACGATTATTTTCACCCGCAGGCGCTTGAATTGTTATCCGCAGCACTGGAAAAAGATCCGGAAGCAGGCCTTGTTTTTCCTGATTATTATTTAGTAGATGATAAAGGTTCAATAACAGAGGAGTTTAAGCGGCATGATTTTAATTCTGAAGTGTCGCTGCTGGACCAGGCAGCGCATGGCGCCTGCACCATGGTAAGAACCGAATTTCTAAAAAATCTTGGTGGTTACAATGAAAGTTTTTCCTGCCAGGATGGGTATGAACTTTGGGTAAAATTTATTGCGCATTATAAAATATCCAACATCAACCAGCCATTATTTTATTATAGAAGGCATGGTAATAATTTAACCCGTAACGAAACAAGAATACTTTCTACAAGAGCTGAAATTAATACGCTTTATTCTTATGACAGGTTTGGAGAGCTTGATACACTTTGCATCATCCCGATAAGAGATGCGTCGTTGGCGCTGCAACAGCTTAACAACGAAAAGGTGATAGATTATAAAGTTAAAGAAGCTATCAAAAGTAAACATATCAGCAAAATTGTGATCAGTTCACCAAGCACTGTTGTTGGAGATTATATCAAACAGAAATATAAAAACGATGATAACATTCTCTTCCATAAAAGGGATGAAAAATATGCAAGATTAAATGTAAACCTGGGTGATACTGTTTATGCTATTTTAAATATCAATTTAATAAAGGCAATTAATTTTAAAGCCATCATTGTCTTAACGATTGAATATCCGTTTGTAAAATCTTATGTAATAGATGACGCTGTAAATACATTATTTCTTTTCAGTTCTGATTCATTGTTAAGCGTACGGCAGGAGAATACGGTATTTTTTCAACACTATGGCAACGGTATGCACCCGATATTGAACCAGGATAAATTTACCAGGTTGGAACGGGAAGCGATTTACCGGCCAACGGGTGGCATTTCAGTAGTAAGATTAGATGTATTTGAAAAAAACAAACAAATTGTTTTTGGAAAAATAGGCCACATTATGATGGACCAGGTTTCATCAATAGGTTTGTTTTCAGATCATGATTTTGCCATGGCAGAAATGTATTTGAAATCCTAGCTATGATTAACCACTAATTGTAATTATCGTAGACAAATCTTATATATGAAAGAAGCAAAATGTAACTTATGTGGTAATAGCAACTCTATTATTGTTTCTGTTATAAATAAAAAACCTGAGCAGGAAACAGATTATAATATAGCGGCGACGGACTATTACAG
>JANLXV010000225.1:0-15649 GCA_031365305.1 Chitinophagaceae bacterium | reverse complement strand
TTTGGAAGAATTTGTTGAGAAATTTGTATTTACCAGGTTTGAACCATCAGGCATGGTAGATCACCCAAACATAAAAACCACAACCTCTATCATTGACTTTATGTTCCGCTCATTAGCGTATGAATACCTGGGCAGAAATGATTTGGTTCATGTACTTGATAAACCTGAAGTACAGAATTTGGGTAACCAATCATGGGATGTAGAAACACCAACTATTGGCGACAGGGTTCATGAATTAAGTGAGGTTAGGGTAACCGCTACGCCATCGGTTTCAAAGCCAGGTTCATCTGCAAAGCATGATAAAAGCGACACATCTAAGAAAGCATTAAACGGTATTGATGCATTAAACACTGCCGCAAAAAACATGCAGAGCGATGCGCCGGCCTGTAATACCTGCGGGCACATTACCATTCGCAGCGGCACCTGTTACAAATGCCTGAACTGCGGTAACAGCATGGGTTGCAGTTAATCACCATTCATCTAATATTTATTTTACAGCCATCACCTGATGGCTGTTTTCTTTTTAAATAGTGCCAGCACATCAAATTTTCAGCGAGATAATTTCCTATCTTTCTTGCCCGTTCTCAAAAATCTTTTTTATGATGATCACCCTTAAAAGATTACCAGTATTGTTTTTAACGTTTCTCTGTTTCACGCAGGTTTCGTTATCACAAAAAAAGAAAATAACCACTGTTAACACACCGCAAACTTCCAGGCCATGGAGCAATGAAAAGGCAAACGCCTGGTATGCGGCGCAGCCCTGGATCATTGGTGCGGATTACCTGCCCTCTAATGCAATCAATCAGTTGGAAATGTGGCAGGCAGAAACTTTTGATTCTACTCTAAATGATAAAGAACTTGGTTATGCCCAGGGCATCGGTTTCAATACCTTAAGGGTTTACCTGCACAGTATTGCGTGGAAGACAGATAAGGAAGGGTTCAAAAAAAGAATGAATACTTTTTTGACGATTGCAGATAAACATGGCATTAAGCCCGTGTTTGTTTTTTTTGACGATTGCTGGTTAAAAGAAGGTAAGCCCGGAACGCAGCCTATTCCAAAGCCAGGTGTCCATAACTCAGGCTGGGTGCAGGATCCAGGTGATCCTTATTCAAATGATTCGACAAATTTTCCAGCATTGGAGGTTTACGTTAAAGATGTATTGACTGCTTTCAAAAATGATAAAAGAATTCTGCTGTGGGATCTTTACAATGAGCCCGGCAACTCCGGCAAAAAGAATAAAACAGTGCCTCTTTTAAAAAATATTTTTCGCTGGGCTAAAGAGGTTGACCCCGTGCAACCGGTAAGCGCCGGTTTGTGGGCCTGGGATCTTGATAGTCTTAACCAAATACAGATTGCTAACTCTGATGTGATCACTTATCATGATTATGAAGAAGCTGCCTGGCATCAGCGAACCATTGATTTACTAAAAGCTTTTGGTAAACCATTGATCTGTACCGAATATATGGCCCGGACAAGAAACAGTCGCTTTTCTACAATTCTTCCCATTCTTAAAGAGGAAAATGTAGGCGCTATAAACTGGGGTTTTGTTACAGGTAAATCAAATACAAAATACGCCTGGGATACGCCTATAATGGATGGCTCTGAACCCGGTGAGTGGTTTCATGATATCTTCTGGCCTGATGGAACGCCGTATCGTAAAGATGAAATTGATCTTATTAAGAAATTGGATGGCGCAGCCAATAAAACTAAATAATTGATGATAGATAGTATAAAGGAAAAATTTGTTGCATTATATAAAAAAGAGCCAATTGTAGTTCGGTCTCCGGGCAGGATAAATTTAATTGGCGAGCATACGGATTATAACAATGGTTTTGTATTACCGGCAGCAATTGACAAAGCTATTTATGTAGCTGTAAGTGCCCGTATAGATGGTGAGATACACATGTTTGCTATAGATGAAGATGATCAGTATTCAGGCAATATTAATCATCTTGAAAAGAGTGGCCAGCAATGGCCTGATTTTATTCTTGGTTCTTTGCAGCAACTGCAAATTCATAAGTATCATACTACCGGTTTTAACCTGGTGGTTGGTGGCGATGTGCCCTTAGGTGCAGGCCTGTCATCTTCGGCAGCTTTGGAGTGCGCATCACTTTTTGCTTTTAAGCAAATTTTTAAACTTGACGTTTCTCTCCTTGACATTGTAAAGATGGCTCAAAAAGCAGAGAATAATTTTGTAGGGGTACAATGCGGTATTATGGATCAGTTTGCCAGCGCCTTTGGTAAAAAAAATCAGGTGATAAAATTAGATTGCCGGTCGCTTGAATACGAGTACAAACCATTTATGCCGGATGATGTTGAGATCATATTATTAAATACGAATGTTAAACATTCATTGGCGGATACTGAATATAATACAAGACGTAAGCAGTGTGAAAAAGGTGTTTCGATCATACAGGAAAAACATCCTGAAGTAAAGAGCCTTAGAGATGCAACTATCGAAATGGTTGAAGAATTAATAAAACCAGTTGACGAAGTGGTATACAGGAGATGTTTATTCATGGTGAAGGAAATAAAAAGAGTACCTGAAGCCTGTATAGATCTTGATAACAAAGACATTGCAGCTTTCGGTAAAAAAATGTTTGAAGCGCATGAAGGCTTAAGTAAAGACTATGAAGTAAGTTGTAAAGAACTTGATTTTTTGGTTGATCATGTAAAGCAGTTCCCTGAAGTTATCGGCGCAAGAATGATGGGCGGGGGCTTTGGCGGTTGCACCATTAACCTGGTAAAAAAAGGTGCCGCAGATAAAATAATAGCCGGTATAACTGAGGCTTACAAAAAAGGAATGGAACTCGAATTAACTATGTACAAGGTTTCAATTGAAGATGGAACAGGGCTCGTTGGTTGAACACTTTCAAATCATAAACCTGATATTATAACAGTATAAATAATGACCTCATCAGTTTTTTATTATAATAAATCAAAAGTTATACAGGCTTTACGTTATCATTTTATTACCCGGCGTGAGATCAGGATCATGATCATTCTTGTAAATGTTTTTGCAGTAACAACAGCAGCGCTTTTTTTCTTTAAGAAAATATCACCTTTAGCTTTCCTTGTCGGGTCGGTACTGTGGTTTACACTTATGTTGGCTTTCTGGTTTATTTTGCCGTATTCTATCTATAAAAAGTCAGCCACTTTCAGAGATCATTTTACCGCAGTGCTTGAGGATAAACATTTGTTTCTTGAAAATGAAAGAGGCACAAAAACGTGGCCCTGGAGCGCTTTTAGCAGCGTGGTAGAAAGCCCTCATTTCTTTCACTTATATTTTGACAGCCGGTCTTTCTTTTTATTGCCAAAAGATGCTTTTGAAGGAAGCGCTTTGCAGGAAGCCCGTCAATATATTAAAACAAGAATCAAAAATTAAAGGGATTAGTCTGTATTAATCAGGATCAGCAGAGTTTCTTCTCCATAGTATAATGAGCTATGGTTACTTCTGTAAACTCATCTCCAACAACTTTGTAGCCTAATTTTTCATAAAACCCTACCACAGGTTTGCGGGCATGCATGGTCATTTTTTTAAAGCCGAGATCCCGGGCTACATTTTCAGCATAAGTAACCATAGTTGCACCAATACCTTTACCCTGTAAATTATTTTGTACGGCCATTTGCCTAAGTCGTACAACATCCTTATCAATCTTAGTAAGCAGGCAGCAGCCCAGCATTTTTTCTTCTTCAAAAGCAGCAATAAGCGTATCCTCAATTTCTTTCTCAAGTTCTTTTTTATCAAAACTTAACCCAAGAGGTTTCCGAAGAATATCATGTCGCAAACGAAGCATTTGCTCATATTCCTTTGTGCCGTGATCAATTTGTTTTATTGGCATAATTGGTCTTTCGGGTTAAATTTTTTTGTGCGCAAAATAAATATACAATTTTATTGCTGCTTTGAACTGTTGCAATAAGTTTTGAATAAGCCTGTCTAAAAAAGGATACGTAAAATTTAAAAACTGAGTTAGCTGTTTTAACTTATAAAGCGGAATCGCTAAGAAGCGCAATTGGCTAAAAGTATTGAATTTACTGCATTTCAGCCTGTTTAAATTCAGGCTTTAGGCCTTAGCAGTTATTATTTTTTTTTATTACAAAAAGTATATTTTTGTGGCCTATAACTAAATTATACTATCATGTCAGACATTGCAACAAGAGTTAAGAAAATCATTGTTGACAAATTAGGAGTTGATGAAGCAGAAGTTACTTCAGAAGCATCATTCACTAACGATTTAGGTGCCGATAGTTTGGACACCGTTGAATTGATTATGGAATTTGAAAAAGAATTCAATATTTCCATTCCCGATGAGCAGGCTGAAACCATTACTACAGTAGGCCAGGCTGTTTCCTACTTGGAAGAACATGCTAAGTAATTTTCACTAATCATTGCAGGCAAGCTTTATGGAATTAAAAAGAGTAGTAGTAACCGGAATGGGTGCTATAACACCATTAGGATTATCCGTGCCAGAATATTGGGACGGATTATCCAATGGAATTTCAGGAGCTGATGACATCAAACAATTTGATGTTTCCAAATTCAAAACAAAGTTTGCCTGCGAGGTTAAGGGCTTTGAGCCTACAAATTATTTGGACAAGAAAGAGGCCAGAAAAATTGACCGCTTTACACAATTTGCTTTAGTTGTCAGCGACCAGGCTGTGCAGGATGCCGGCATTACAACTGAAAATGTTAACCAGGACAGGGTAGGCGTAATATTTGCCAGTGGCATTGGTGGCATAATAACCTTTCAGGAAGAAGTCTCAAATTTTGCATTAGGAGATGGCACACCCAGGTTCAATCCTTTCTTTATTCCAAAAATGATTCTTGATATTGCTGCAGGTCAAATTTCAATGCGGCACGGTTTCAGGGGGCCTAACTATGCTGTAGTAAGTGCCTGTGCAAGCAGTACCAACGCCATTATTGATGCCTTTGATATGATCCGTTTAGGCAAAGCTGATATAATAGTAACAGGTGGAAGCGAAGCGGTTATTTGTGCAGCAGGAGTTGGCGGCTTTAATGCTATGAAGGCCTTAAGCGAAAGAAACGATGATCCTAAAACGGCCTCCCGTCCTTTTGATAAAGATCGTGACGGTTTTGTAATGGGTGAAGGCGCAGGTGTTTTGATTCTTGAAGAATTGGAACATGCCAAAGCCAGGGGCGCAAAAATATATTGTGAAATTGCAGGCGGCGGCGCTACGGCAGATGCGCATCACATAACAGCGCCACATCCTGATGGATTGGGCGCAAAAAATGTAATGCATGCAGCCCTAAAGGATGCAGGCATGCGGCCGGAAGATATAGATTACATTAATGTACATGGCACCTCAACACCCCTTGGAGATATTGCTGAAACTAAAGCCATATTAAATGTTTTCGGCGACAAAGCTTATGACCTTAATATCAGTTCTACAAAATCTATGACGGGTCATTGTCTCGGTGCCGCAGGCGTTGTTGAAGCCCTTGCCTGTATTCTTGCCGTTACTAAAAATATTATCCCTCCAACTATTAATCACTTTACTGATGATCCTGAACTGGATCCTAAATTAAATTTCACTTTCAACAAGGCTCAGGAAAAAGAAGTTAATGCTGCATTAAGCAATACTTTTGGCTTCGGTGGTCACAATGCTTCCCTGATTGTGAAAAAATACAAAGCATAAGTTTTTCTTTGTACATTATTGTTTAATCCCTTCTTTTTATTTTAATAGAAATGTAGATCATTATGATCCACATTTTTGGTATTCCCCCCAAATGCTGAACATCTTGGCTTAATAATTTTTACATTCGGTGAATAATTAATTGGTGTGCAGATACTAAAAAATTTTTTTCAAAATAAACATGATAAAGATTTTCAACGGCAGTTAAGAAATGTGTTAGGCTTTTCACCGGTAGGTCTTCATTTGTATAAAACCGCTTTAAGCCATCGCTCTATCCGTGAAGGCAGTGATGAAAACAATGAACGCCTGGAGTTTTTAGGAGATGCCGTTTTAAGTTCTATAGTGGCGCATTATCTTTTTATGCGCTACCCGTATAAAGATGAAGGTTTTCTTACTGAGATGAGAAGCAAAATGGTTAACAGGAACAAGCTTAATGATATTGCTTTAAAAATGGGCCTGAAAAAAATTACGTTTTATAATAAATATGATACGTCTTTAAAGATCTCCCAGATTTTCGGCAACACATTAGAAGCAGTTGTTGGTGCTGTATATCTTGACAAGGGTTATGACAAGACACAAAAGTGGGTTACAGAGCATATTATTAATCCACACCTTTACATGACAGATCTTGAAAACCTTGAGATCAATCAAAAAAATAAGTTGTACGGTTGGGCCAATAAAAATGGTAAAAATTTAGAGTTTGAAACCCTGGATGAAACCCTGGAAAATGGCAGGCGTTTATTTACTATAGGTGCTAAAATTGATGGTGAGCTTATAAGCGAAGCTAAGGCTTACAACAAAAAAGATGCAAGCCAGTTGGCAGCTCAACTTGCTGTTGATATTTTAGGTCTTACTTGATCTGTCAGTAAAATTTTAAACATGACATTTGGTTTAATAGGAAGTGGTAGTTGGGGTACAGCCTTAGCAAAAATTTTAACGGATAACGGGCATGTTATTAGCTGGTATTTCAGAAGCCAAAGCGCTGTTGACCACATAAAAGCCCGGCACCATAATCCACAATATTTAAGCTCCGTTTATTTTGATACTTCGTTACTGAATCTTACACTAAGTGTTGAAGAAGTTATTGAACAATCTAACATCATCATCGTAGCAGTACCTTCAGCTTATGTTGTTGAAACACTTGAAAAATTATCGCCGGCTACTTTAAATGATAAACAAATAATATCTGCAGTAAAAGGCATTTTGCCTGATAAAAACGTTTTACTCAACGATTATCTGAATCAAAATTTTAATATTCAGCTCAAGGATTACTTTGCGGTGTTAGGGCCTTGTCATGCAGAAGAAGTTGCTGCTGAAAAGCTGTCTTATCTTACGTTTTCTGGCATTGATGACATCGCTACAAAGCAAATAGCAAAGTATTTTGAAACCGATTATTTAAATGTTGTATGCAACAATGATATCTATGGTGTACAATTTGCGGCCGTTTTAAAAAATATATATGCCATTGGTGCAGGCATTGCGCATGGTTTAGATTATGGCGATAATTTTTTAAGTGTGCTTATTGCAAACAGCGCTGATGAAATGGCCGGATTTTTAAGAAAAGCAGGCATACAAAATATTGATGTCGGCCATATTGCAGATGACCGGAAAATGCCCATTGAAAAACATACCAATTATGCAGCTTCCGTTTACCTTGGAGATTTGCTGGTAACCTGTTATTCCCTTTATAGCCGTAACAGAACTTTCGGCAGTATGATTGGTAAAGGCTATTCCGTAAAAGCTGCACAGATAGAAATGAGTATGGTGGCAGAAGGATTTAATGCCAGCAAATGCATGCATCTCATTAATAAAAATATTGGCGCTGAAATGCCCATTGCAGAAGGCATTTATAATATTTTATGGAATAACGTTGCACCACAAAAAAGCTTTAATGCTATAGAAGATGAATTGATCTGACAGTTCTTAAAAAAACAGATCTGCAGCAATGCCATCAGCGAAAAATTTTCCCCGGTTAGTAAGCACAAGAGCATTTCCGGCTCTATTCATTCTTCTGTCAACTAAATATTTTTTCGATTTGAGCAACAGGTTCTCAGCCTCATCGTTTCCAAACTTTTTTTTGATAACATCAAGACGTAGCCCTTCGCTTGTCCGCAGCGCCGTCATAATATATTCATTAATTTGTTTCGTTTGATCAAGCTCTTCGCTTTCAAAAGGAATGCTGTTAGTATTGATAGATTGTATATAGAGTGCGTTATTACTTACGTTCCAGCGGCGGGTGGTTTTAAAATAACTATGTGCTGAAGGGCCAATACCTAAATAAGAATCTCCACTCCAATAGTTGCTGTTATGCCCGCTTCTAAAGCCAGGCAATGCAAAATTAGAAATTTCATAATGCTCATACCCGGCATCGCTCAGCCATTGCATTAGTAATAAAAACTGGTTGGCCTGCTGCTCATGGTCAACATCCTGTACTGACTTTTTTTCAATCATCTTCCACAATGCTGTAGCAGGTTCAACAGTTAAGGCGTAGCAGGATAAGTGAGGTATTTTGAGATCAATGGCTGTTTGTACATTATGTTTCCATTTTTCATCGGCTAAGCCCGGTGTGCCATAAATAAGATCAATTGAAAAATTGGTAAAGTGCTCTTTAATAAGTTGAATACTTTCTATGGATTGTGCAGCATTGTGTGCCCTGTTCATCCATTGCAGGTCTTCATCATAAAAGGATTGAATGCCCAGGCTCAACCTGTTAATGCCGGCTTTTTTCCATTGTTCAATCTTTAGGCGGTTAACATCATCCGGGTTTACTTCAAAAGTAGCTTCAGCATTTTCAGCAACTTTAAAATTTTGGTAAATGGCTTTTATAAGATGATTTAATTCTTCAAAAGATAAAAGACTTGGTGTTCCTCCGCCAAAATATATTGTTTCCACAGGTTGTATCGTTTCATAAAAGTCTGCTGCAAGCATTTCAATTTCTCTTAGCAAACAACTAATCATTTCATGTTGCGAACCAAGCCTAGTAGAAAAATGAAAATTGCAGTAATGGCAAGCCTTTTTACAAAATGGAATGTGAATGTATATGCCTGACAAAGATTTTAGATTACTGATTATAGAATTTAGATTTGAAAATTGAAACTACCTTTAAATAATAATTTACAAAATTACCTCTACAAAAGCATCAGGCTTAGTGGACTGATCTTTCTTTGTTGCATATTTTTTTGTTTAGATACAAAGGCTCAAAACAATTATTCTCTCACAATAAATATTATTGATAAAGATACCGCCGATAGTATTGGCAGCAAGAATCAGTTGCTTAAAGAAGCAGCTTTAAAACAACGGTTTAATTCAAAAGAAGACTGCATAGTTTATATTAATGATCTTCAAAATTTTTTAAAAATCCAGGGCTATGCTGCTGCGTCGGTTGATTCCATAAGTATAGATTCATCATCGGCGGCTATTGATTTGTTTTTGGGTACGAGATTGAAGTGGATCAGCTTAAATACAGATAGCGCAGATGCGGATTTAAAAAACGAAATATTTATGAAGGGCGATAGGGTGAAACCAATAATATTTTCGCCAGGTTATTTGGATAAAATTCAACAAAATGCACTCGATCATTTAGGTAAAGCCGGCTATCCTTTTGCAAAAATTATTGTACAACATACCACAATTGCGGGGGATACAATGTATGCAGTTCTAAAAACAGATAAAGGCGTATTATACCATATTGATAGTATAAAAATTAATGGCAGTGCAAAAATCAGGAAAGGATTTTTGTATAAATACCTTGAAATACAGAAAGGATCAATTTATAACGCTGCCAGGTTGCAAAACGTAAACAAGCGTATTAACGAACTACCTTACCTGCAAAGCATACAACCATCAGATATTAGTATGTATGGGTCAGGTGGAATTTTAAATCTTTACCTGCAGCCAAAGCGTAGCAGCCAGGTTAATTTTTTGATTGGGTTTCTGCCTTCCGGCATTGCTAATGTTCCACCCCAGCTTACCGGCGATATTAAACTTGATCTAAAAAATGCATTAGCTTCCGGGGAAAGTATACTTATTAACTGGCAACAACTTCAGCGTAAATCGCCACGGTTAAACCTGGCTTATCGCCAACCTTTTATTTTTAATTCTGCTTTTGGTGTTGATTTTATGTTTGATCTTTTAAAGAAAGATTCCAGTTATCTTTTAATCAATACCCAGATCGGGCTGCAATATTTTTTATCTTCTGTTTCTACCGGAAAAATTTATTTACAAAACCAAAGCTCTTACATTTTAGAAGGCGGGTTAGATACAAACCAGGTAAAGCGTTTAAAAACACTTCCGCAGGATGTTGAGTTTTCCTCTAAAAATATTGGCCTTGAATATGAATGGCGCAATACAAATTATCTGCTTAATCCAAGGCGTGGTAACGAGGTAAAAATCAATACTTCAATTGGCTTGAAAAATATTAAAACCAATAATGATATTCTTAACCTTAAAGACGACGCTAATCCTTCATTTAATTATAGAAGTCTTTACGACTCTTTAAAACTAAAAACTTACCAGCTTAAAGTAATTTTCAATGGGGCACATTACTGGCCTGTTGGGAAAAGGTCAACCTTTAAAACCGGTTTAAATGCAGCAATGCTTCAAAGTGAAAATATTTTTAGAAATGAACTTTTTCAGATTGGTGGTTACAGGTTATTAAGAGGGTTCAATGAAGAGAGTATTTTTGTAAATAAATATGCCGTGTTTACCGGCGAATACCGGGTGCTCACCGGCACCAATTCATTTTTATTTTTATTTACAGATATAGGTTTAACCGGAACAAAAATTCAGTCGGAAAAATTTACAAATACATTTGCAGGCACAGGCACAGGCGTTTCACTTGAAACAAAGTTTGGATTATTGAATTTGAGTTATGCACTGGGTTTTAGAAGCGATATAAGTTTTGCTTTGCGAAACGCTTCTAAAATACACTTTGGTTATGTAAATTATTTTTGAGTAATGTATTTAAAATTTTGTTTTTGTTTGTTCTTATTGATAAGTTTTACTTTCAAAGCGATAGGTCAACTTAACACCGATTCAGCACGGAAAATAGTGCGGGATAGTTCTGAAATATTACATGCTGATACACTAATCAGGCGGTCTGAGAAAATAGTAGCATACCCCCAGTTATTAAAGCAAATTTTAGCCAGAAATAGGCATCTTGATTTAAATGCCAAGGCTCAATATTTAGTCTCGGCAGAAAGAGACAAGAGTGGAAAAGAGTTCCAGTTTTATTTTATTCTTGCGTTATTACTTTTCTTGGCCTTTTATAAAACAGCTTACGGCAAGTACTTCAATAATATATTCAGGGTGTTTTTTAATACCTCTTTACGGCAAAATCAGTTGACTGATATTCTCAGGCAGTCAAAGCTGCCATCTTTAATATTGAATATATTTTTTACAATAATTGCAGGCTTTTATTTGTGGTTGGTTTTTGATCATTATAACGTCATCAACAACACGGATAACAAAAACATCCTGTTACTTACTATATTATTAGTAGCAATAATGTTTAGCCTGAAGTTTATTGTTTTAAAATTTACGGGCTGGGTTACCGGCATGTCCACATCTACAGACGTGTATATCTTTATAATATTTCTTATCAATAAGATGATAGGCTTATTTCTAATTCCCGTAGTGGTGTTGCTTACGTTTAGTAACCCGCAATATGTTCAGGGCATAACGGTTTTTTCGTTCCTGATTATTGGGTTTCTTTTTTTACTTCAATTGTTCAGGTCGTATGGTCTTTTACAAACGCAGTTAAAAATGAATGGGCTGCATTTTTTATTCTATATAATAGGCTTCGAAATTTTACCTTATGTGCTCATATTTAAATGGGCGGCAACAACCTTCCTGGCAACAGTGTAAATGAGTGATTAACAATCTTTAGAACTTAGTATAAGCACATTTCTTTATATAGAAATTTTTGTACATTTGCACCAGCGTATGACTGTACAAATGGTTAAACACATTGCTTTGCAAGAAAAAAAATCAGGAAAACTGATTCAAAAAATTTTAATAACACAGGCCCGTCCCGAAAGCGAAAAATCTCCCTACTTTGAAATGGCGAAAAAATTTAAAGTAGATCTTGATTTTCATCCTTTTATAAGAGTTGAAGGCATTCCATCCAAAGAATTTCGTAAGCAGAAAATAGATATACAAAACTATTCGGCTGTAATTTTCACCAGTCGTAATGCTATTGATCATTTTTTTAGAACTTGCGAAGAACTGAAAATTATCATTTCGCAAAACACAATATATTTCTGCATTACGGAAGCGGTAGCGCTTTACCTCCAAAAATTTATTCTTTATCGTAAACGTAAAGTTTTTTATGGTTCTGATGGTTCAAACGCCAGCCTTTTTGAAGTGATCAATAAACATAAAGAAGCTGAACGTTTTATTTATCCAACTTCTGAGTCGTTCGATAGTGAAATAACCAATTGGCTTAAAACAAATCATTGCGAATATGCTACCCCGGTTTTGTATAAGATTATCAGTAACGATGTCAAGGATATCTTCCACAAAAACTCTTACGATGTGATCTGCTTTTTTACGCCAGGCGGCGTAAAAAGCTTTGTAGAGAACTTTCCCAACTACCAACAAAATGGTACAAGAATAGGGGCTTTTGGCGAAAACACTTTAAAAGCAACCTTGGCCGCCGGTTTAAATACAGACATCAAAGCACCCCAGGCAAAAATGCCAAGCATGGTATCGGCCCTTGAACATTTCTTGTTTGAGCAAAAGAAAAAGTAAATCATTAAATTAGTTTTGTATATTTAAGTATACGATTTAGTTTATCTAATCAATTCCGTTATAGCCCTTTCTACCTACAATTATTTATTGTTCTATTTTTTTGATTGAGCAATTATGCATAAGGGCAATCATCTCATTAATGAAACAAGTCCGTATTTATTACAGCATGCGCATAACCCTGTAGAATGGTTTCCGTGGGGCGATGAAGCGCTTAATAAGGCAAAGCTTGAAGATAAACCGATACTGGTAAGCATTGGGTATTCTGCCTGCCATTGGTGCCATGTAATGGAGCGGGAAAGCTTTGAAAATGCAGAAACCGCTGCCTTAATGAATAATTACTTTATCAATATAAAAATTGATAGAGAAGAGCGTCCGGATCTTGACAAGGTTTATATGGAGGCGGTACAACTTATAGCAGGAAATGGCGGATGGCCGTTGAATGTTTTTTTAACACCTGATACCAAACCCTTTTACGGAGGTACTTATTTTCCACCGGTTACTGCTTTTAACAGATCATCCTGGAAAGATGTACTTAACTCAGTTTACCATTTATTTAAAGATAAAAGAAACGAAGTTGAAGCCCAGGCTGATGATCTCTTAGCTCACATACAAAAATCAAATATTGTAACTGCAAAATTTGAGGGAAATGGTTTCAATACTGAAAACAACAATCTATTTTCAGAATTTGATGCTGAACTTATTTGTGAAAACATATTAAAACAGGCAGATAATAAATGGGGCGGCTTTGGTAACGCTCCAAAATTCCCTCAAACGTTTTCCATTAATTACCTGTTAAGGTATTATCATTTTAATAAAAGCCATAGAGCCTTACAAGCTGCGGTTTTGAGCCTTGATAAAATGATTTATGGCGGCATTTATGATCAAATGGGTGGCGGTTTTTCAAGATACTCTACCGATAGGGAGTGGCTGGCGCCTCACTTTGAAAAAATGCTGTATGATAATGCGTTACTGATCTGTACTCTGGTAGATGCCTTTTTAATAACCGGGCACCGGCATTATAAAATTGCTGTAGATGAAACTATTGGATTTGTGAAAAGAGAGTTGATGAACGGGGCTAATGGCTTTTATTCAGCTTTAGATGCGGATAGCGAAGGCGTTGAAGGAAAATTTTATGTTTGGCAATATGATGAGATCAAAGCTATTTTAGGAGAGGAGTCAAAATTATTTTTCGATTACTATAATGTTTCTGTTGATGGTAATTGGGAGCATAGCAACATTCTACGAATATTAAAACCATTATCAGAGTTTGTTGCAGAGCATAATTTAGATGAATACCAGTTTGAGCACAAGCTTGCTGAATGGAGACATAAACTTTTGGCAGAAAGATCTAAAAGAATAAGACCTGGCACTGACGATAAAATTATTTTAAGTTGGAATGCTTTAATGAATATTGCAATAGCCAAAGCTGCGGCGGCTTTTGGTAATGATGACTACAAGGCACTTGCGATCAAAAATTTTGATTTCCTATGGCAAAATTTTTATGGCAATTCCGGCATCTTGCTTCATACCTATAAGAATGGTATTGCAAAGCACACGGCTTTTCTTGATGATTATGCTTTTCTAATACAATCCTGTATTCATTTGCAGGAATTAACCTCTGTACAAACTTATCTTGAAAAAGCTTTGGATTTGACAAATGCAGTGATTGAAAATTTTAGCATTGATGAAGGGGTTGGCTTTTATTATACCAGCATAACACAAAAAGATATTATTGTAAGAAAAACAGATGTGTATGATAGCGCCTTGCCCTCTGGAAATTCGGTAATGGTAAAAAACCTTCTCTATTTGTCAATTGTATTTAATAAACCGGAATGGAAGGATAAAGCTCTGAACTATCTTAACCAAATGCTAACCTTAATAAAAAAATATCCTTCATCTTTTGGCAACTGGGCTTGTATTTATATTGATCAGGTGTATGATGTGAATGAAATTGCCATCATCGGTTCAAATTTTAAGGGCTTAAGAAATCAGTTGTTACAATATTTTGTTCCAAATAAAGTTTTACAATGTAGCAAGTTTTTAAATAATCACTTTCCGTTATTGAGTTATAAACAAGAGACCGATAATGAAACATTCATTTACTTATGTAAGGAATATAATTGTCAGGTGCCTGTAGATGACGTAGATAAATTGATGAAAAAGCTTAACGGGAAAGTGGTATTAAATCCGGAATTACAATAAATTTTAGAGGCTATCGTTTGACATTTGTAGCAACTATTTTTTTAGGAAACTTTAAGAGATACAACTGTAACCCAACAAAAAATTGATTAAAATTAATATTACATTTGCTTAATACCCTCAACAAAAAAAAATGAATAAGCACCTCTTATCTGTAATGGCTTTGGTAGCTGTGGTTATACTATCCAGCTCTTGTAAACTTGGTAAATCCAAGGCCAAAGGTTTAAAAAACGATGGTCAGCTTTATGGTGTTGCTCCAGGGTCTCAGTCACTTTTAACAAAACCTGTGGGTATGGTATATATTCCGCCCGGAACTTTTCACATGGGGCCAAGTGATGAGGATGTTAACTATGCTTTTACAGCCAGAAATAAACAAGTATCTATAAGTGGCTTTTGGATGGATGCCACTGAAATCACCAACAATGAATATCGCCAGTTTACCAATTGGGTAAGAGATTCAATTGCCGGTAAACTTATGGGTTATGTGAAGGCGGGGAGCGACGGTAACGAATATTTAGATTGGAAGCAGGTTGCAGGTATAAAGTGGAATGATAAAGCAACAATTGAAAAAATTGATGCTATGATCGTTACACCAGACAATCGCATTTTTGGACAGAAAGAACTGGATGCTACCAAGTTGTTATATCATTCAGAAGTTTTTGACTTTAAAGAAGCGGCAAAACGTGAAAATGCAAATGTCGCAAGAGGGAAATTCATTTTAAAGAAAGATACGCCTGTTTATCCCGATTCTTTAGTATGGGTGCGTGATTTCGCTTACTCCTATAACGAACCGATGGCCAAACAATATTTTAGTCACCCTGCTTTTGGCAATTATCCTGTAGTAGGTGTTAACTGGAAACAGGCGGCCGCCTTTTGCGAGTGGAGAAGTACTAATCTTTTAAATGCTTATTTACTTTCTAAGCAACGTTCAACGGCTTCGCCTTTCCGTTTGCCAACTGAAGCGCAATGGGAATATGCTGCACGTGGCGGAAGATCACAATCTCCATATCCGTGGGGTGGTCCTTATTTAAGAAATAAGAAAGG
>JANLXV010000650.1:0-2255 GCA_031365305.1 Chitinophagaceae bacterium | reverse complement strand
TATTGCCGTTGTAGGCGTTCATGGTACCGCCGTAGATCTGCAGTTACAAAAACTATGGATACAGAACATAACACTTACCACAGGATTAGTAAGTACCAATACCACACCTATGTTATTAAAAACGGTGACGTCAGGAAAAATAGATCCGGCAAAATTAATAACCCATCATTTTAAGTTGGCCGACATGATCTACGCTTACGAAGTATTTAAAAATGCCTCTAATGAAAAAGCAATGAAAGTGATTATTGAGCCTTAATTTAAATAAATATCCAATGCCATTAATCGCAAGAGATAATAAGGATTAATACCAAAGGCTTTTCTCACTAAAAAAGTTTTACGTAGATAAGTTACCTCTTATTGAGTGCTTATTGTCTTCTGTTAAATGTTAAAAATTAAAAATATTAATGCTTAAGTTTAAGTACAAATAATCAATGCAAGATTGATTAAACACCGTATTTCTAATTAACGATTAATGACTGCTGACACCAGAAGAGGATTTTTAAAAAAATCTCTGTCTACTACAATCTTTCTTATATTTTTAAAGCCCTTTAGTAACATTTTTGCGAATGCTCACAAGCCGATTCTTCCACCATTATGGACGGACTTAATTGATTATGCCAGATGGTGCCCAACTGTACATAACCTGCAGCCGCATAAAGTGAAAATTATATCTGCTACAGAAGCTGAGTTATATTATGATCCTGCCAGGCTTTTACCAATCGGCGATCCAAATGCCATATTCGTGACAGTAGCCATGGGCATATTTCATGAGCATCTTTCTATTGCAGCTTCACATACGCAGCATATAGTTGAAATGAGCAATTATGTTTCACCGATATCAACCGCTGCCAAAGGCCTCACTTTTTTTGCCACCTTACACCTTAAGCCTTCTTTACAAAAAGAAATTTTGCCAAGAGACCTGATAAAAAAAAGACGAACCGCAAGATTGCATTACAATGCGGAGCCACTTAAGAAAGAAACGTTAGACCAATTAAGAGAACAGGCTGCTCAATTTGAACATGAGTTTTTTTCCTCCACAGATGAAGCACTGATTGATTTTGTTATTGATTTAAACCAGCAAACCCTTTTCCAGGATATAAGCCTAGATGCAGACCGTAAAGAGCTTGATAAACTTTTCCGCTATTCAAAAAAACAAGCCAAAGAACAGAAGGATGGTTTATGGTCGAAATGTATGGGCTTCCCCGGCCTGCTCATGAAATCTGTTTTTCAACATTCCGAAAAATGGAAGAAAGGTTTAATGAAACAATTGTTGGCAAAACATTACCAAGCCTCTTTTAAAGGCACGGCAACCCTTGGCTGGTTTGGCGGCAGGTTCAATGATACACAGGACTGGCTGCAGGCCGGCAGAATGTTAGCCCGTAGCTGGCTATTGGTTACTAAAAACAAAGCCTATATCCAACCCTTTGGCTCGTTGATAACGAATGCAAAAGCTTACCAAAAAATAAACGAGCGGTTCTCCCAACCTGGCAGTGGCAAAAAGATATGGATGATATTCAGGGCAGGTTACAGCAGCCAGCCGGCAAGAAGCTTTAGGTTAAATACATCAGATATAATTATAACATAATGCGACATCTCTTTATTATGTGTTATGCCTGGCTGTTTGAGCTATACCGCAAGCCGTTAATGTTTTCTGATAGCAGCATGAAAATGATTTATATGCCCGGGTTTAACAGGTTGAGAACTTTTAATTCCAAAGCAAGGGCTTATGCTGAGTTTATAAAAGCTAAAAAATATGTACCGGCTTACAGGGAATTTTTATACACCAATAATTTCAACAAACCATCTTTTAATGGCCTCGTGCCCAACATACATGAGATACCTTTTACAGATAAGGAAAATTATGTAAAAAAGTTTTCGATGGACGACAGGTGTATGCGTGGAAAAATTCCTGTAACCGGTGTTGTTATTGATGAGTCATCGGGCAGCAGCGGCACAGCCATCAATTGGGCAAGAGGTAAAATAGAAAGAAAAAGAAATGCCCGCTTCATCAAATTTGGTATATGCAACCTCCTTGGCAAAGACCCTCTGTTTATCATTAATGCCTTTGCATTAGGGCCATGGGCAACCGGCGTAAACATTACTTTGAGCTGCGTTTCCTTTTCCAAATTAAAATCGCTTGGGCCGGATAAAATCAAAATTGAAAATACCATTAAGCATTTTGGCACAAAACATAAGTATATTATTATGGGATATCCGCCTTTTTTAAAATCGCTTGTTGATACTTCAAACATTCA